>JACDAW010000454.1 GCA_013695245.1 Pyrinomonadaceae bacterium
AGTCAGAAGTCAGGAGTCAGAATAAAAGCAATTTGTGTTTCTATTCTGACTCCTGACTTCTGACTCCTGAGTTCCTTTTCATTGAGGTTAAAGATGAGTGACGGAATTTTAGTTTTCGCCGAGCATCGCGCGGGGGCTTTTAATAAAACGACGTTTGAGGCGATTGCGGCGGCGCAATCTTTGGGCGCGGGGTTAGGTAAGGGCGTAACGGCAGTCGTGCTTGGCGCGGGTATGAGCAATCTGGCAAATCAGATCGCGGCCTTCAAAGTCGAAAAAGTTATTTACGCGGACAACGAAAAACTTGCCGAGTACACGCCGGACGGCTATGCGGACGCGATGGAGCGCGTCGTGCGTGAGGTCAATCCGCAACTTGTGATTATGCCCCACACGTATCTCGTGCGTGACTTTGCGCCGAAGCTCGCCGCGCGATTCAAAAAGGATTTAATCAGCGATTGTTTGCGCGCGCAGGCAGACGGCGGACAAGTCGTATTCTCGCGGCGCATCTTCTTGGGCAAGATGGATGCAGACGTTGTCGCAGGCGACGACGCACCAATCTTTGCGACGTTTCAATCGGGCGCTTACCGCGCGGAGCAAGCCGAGAAGGGGAGCGCGGCGGCGGCAGTTGAAACGATGCCGGTCGAAGTTGGGCAAGTGCGAATGCAGCCTGAACCGGCGTTTCAGGAAGTGAAGCAGGCGGTTGATTTAACGAAGGCAGACATAATCATCGCCGTCGGGCGCGGCATTAAGGGACAGGAGAATCTCGCGTTAGCTGAAAGCTTGGCGCAGGCTTTGGGCGGCGAGTTGGCGGCTTCGCGCCCGATCTGCGACGCGGGATGGTTGCCCATTGATCGCCAGATCGGATCGAGCGGGCAGACGGTTGCGCCGAAACTCTACGTCGCGCTCGGCATCTCCGGCGCGATCCAGCATCTCGTCGGGATGAAGAACTCTGGAACAATCGTCGCCATCAATAAAGACCCGGAAGCGCCGATTTTCGACATCGCGGATTATGGCATCGTCGGCGATCTGTTTGAAGTGATTCCGGTGCTGACGGAAGAAGTGAAAAAGCTCAAAGGTTAAAAAGAAATTGTGATGATCAGTCAAAGGGGACGGCGGCACATGATGCACGCCGTCTTTTTTCATTCGACGTAAGAGAAAATGTCAAAACATGTAGCTGCGATAAGCGATAACAAACTCTTTTTAAGGTGTGTTAGGATAAACGCGCAGAAGAATTTCATGTCAAGCAACAAAATTTCTACAAAACGGCGGGCGGAAATCTTGGACGGCAACGCCGTGGCCGCCGAGATCAAAGCAGAAGTGAAAGATGCTGTTGCGCGTCTGCGTGAATCTCATAATGTGCAGCCGGGTCTGGCGGTCGTGCGCGTCGGAGAAGATGCGGCGTCGGCCGTTTACGTGCGAAGCAAAATTCGCGTCTCGCAAGAGTTGGGTTTAAAATCCGAACATCTCGCGCTCCCGGCGGAAACGAGTATCGAAGAATTGCTCGACGTGATTGAGCAACTTAACAGCCGGGCGGATGTTGACGGCATTCTCGTGCAACTTCCATTGCCGTCTGCGATGGATGAGCGAAAGGTGCTTGAGAAAATTGATCCGGCGAAGGATGTTGACGGATTTCATCCCATCAACGTCGGGCGTTTAGTATTGAATCAGCAGACGCTTGTTCCATGCACCCCTGCCGGAATCATAGAGTTGCTTAAGCGCTCGCGCGTTCCGATGAGCGGCGCAATCGCCTGCGTCGTCGGTCGCAGCAACATCGTCGGTCGCCCCGTCGCGCAACTTCTTTTGCAACACGATGCGACCGTCACCGTCTGTCATTCGCGCACCCGTGATCTCGCATCCGTCACCTCGCAGGCTGACATTCTCATCGTCGCCACGGGTCGCGCCGCGTTAATCAAAAGCGAACACATCAAGCCGGGCGCAACCGTCATTGATGTCGGTATGAATAAGATCACAGACGAGCGGGAAGCGCGTGAGTTGTTCGGCGACGACGCGGAAAAGCGTATCAATTCGATCAGAACGCGCGGTTACACGCTTGTCGGCGATGTCCATCTGCGCGACGCTTTAAACGCGGCCGGAAAGTTTACGCCCGTTCCGGGCGGCGTCGGCCCCCTGACGGTCGCAATGCTGATGAGCAACACATTGCAAGCGGCTTTGATGAGAAGGGGAATCGGAAATGTAAGCAGTGAGCAGTAAGCAGTAAAGACAAAGACTGCATTCTCCCACTGCTTACCGCTTACTGCTCAATTATTAACGATGCTCCGCGTTGGACTCACAGGTTCGATTGCCGTCGGCAAATCTTTTGTGGCATCGGTGCTGGCCGAACTCGGTTGCCTTGTGCTGGATGCCGACATGATTGCGCGCGAAGTGGTTGCCCCGAACAGCTTGGGCCTTCGAGCCGTCGTCGAAAATTTTGGCGTTGATGTTGTGCGAGCGGACGGCACCCTTGATCGAAAACGTTTGGGCGGAGTCATCTTCGGCGACCCTGACAAACGTGAATTGCTTAACGCAATTCTTCATCCTTTGATCGTGTCCGCGCAAGATGCGCAACTTGATTCGTTGGCGCGCGCGCATCCGCAAGGCGTGGCAATCGTCGAAGCAGCATTGATGATCGAGTCGGGCGGCTATCGCCGCTTCGACAAATTGATTGTGGTTCACTGCCGCCCCGAAATTCAACTCGCGCGCTTGATGAACCGCAACCGCATCACGCAGACGGAAGCCGAAGCACGCGCGAGCGCGCAAATGTCGCAGGATGAAAAGAGAACTTATGCTGACTACTTAATTGATTCGTCGCTCGGCATTGATGAAACTAGACGGCAAATAAGGGACGTTTATTGCGCGTTGCGCGAAGACGAGAAAAACTTGCGCGATAAAGAGACTTTAACCTTAGTTTAAGCTTTCCAAAAATTGTCGGAATGAATAGTTTAATAGCCACGAATGAAGAGGCGGTGAGAGTAATTACTAATAGCGGTAAAGGCGCGACGCGCTTTTGCGAGCGATTGCTTTTGTTGCTTACCTTGTGCGCGAGTTTGTCTTCGAGCGGTTGTTTCAACGACGTAGAAGGCGATTTGTATTACGGGCGCATTGTGGTTCCTGCCACCCAAGAGTTTCGTTGGAGCGACGGCGGGCTTCCGCAGGTATTCGATCCGGCGTTGGCGGCCGCCGCGCCCGACACGGACGCCGTGCGCGCGATGTTTGAAGGCTTGACTGAATATGACACGCGGACGCTTGCGCCCGTCTCCGGCGTGGCTCTGCGGTGGGAATCATCCGACGCAGATCGCACGTGGACATTTCACTTGCGGCGCGATGCGCAATGGTCAAACGGCGATGAGGTTACGGCCGGAGATTTCGCTCGCTCGTGGCGGCGC
>JACDAW010000465.1 GCA_013695245.1 Pyrinomonadaceae bacterium
CGATTCGCGGCATTCATACCGTAACGCTATGCGTTGACGGTTACGAACACACCGCGAAGCTGTTAACGGAGACGATGGGCTTCCGGCAAATGAATGAAGAGGGTAACGTGTTTCGTTACGCGGTGAACGAAGGAGGCGCGGGGGCGCAGGTGGACGTTCGCTGCGCGCCTGATTTTTGGCCGGGCGTGGTCGCCGGCGGCAGCATTCATCACGTCGCGTGGCGCGCGCGCAACGACGCAGCGCAACTGGCTTGGCGTAAGAGAATTGCGGCGACAGGCTTAAACGTAACGCCCGTTTTGGATCGTCAATATTTTCATTCGATCTATTTTCGTGAGCCGGGCGGCGTCCTTTTCGAGATCGCTACTGACCAGAGGGTTTTACTATTGACGAACCGCTCAATCAACTCGGCGCGCATCTTAAATTGCCGTCGTGGTTGGAACGGAGCCGCCCGCAGATCGAAAGCATTCTACCTCCGCTCGATCTGTCGCAAGCAAAGCAGGAGGCATAATATATGACTTCTGAGCAAGAAGTTTTCGTTCATCGCTTCGTCCCGGCGGAAGGGAACACGACGAGCATGACATTATTATTGCTACACGGCACGGGCGGCGACGAAAATGATCTGCTGCCGCTCGGTGCGATGCTTGCTCCCGGCGCGGCATTGCTCAGCCCGCGCGGGCGCGTCTCGGAAAACGGCGCGGCGCGCTTCTTTCGTCGCCTTAGCGAAGGCGTGTTCGACGAAGCGGATTTGAAGTTTCGTGCGACGGAACTTGCCGACTTCATCGAACGTGCCGTCGCGCGTTACGGTTTAGATAAAGATAACATCGTCGCGGTGGGCTACTCGAACGGGGCGAACATCGCTTCGGCGATGATGTTGCTTCGTCCCCGTCTGATTCGCGGAGCGGTATTGCTGCGCCCGATGGTTCCGTTCGTGCCGGAGAGTCCGCCGCGTTTGACAGACGTGCCTGTCTTTATCGCCGCCGGACAGTTTGATCCTATTATTAGTTCAGAGGAAACGGAAAAGTTAATCGCGTTGCTCCGCGCAGCGGGCGCGGATGTGAGCGTTTACCCTGTCGCAGCCGGACACAATCTCACCAGCGAAGAGATCGAGCGCGCGCGCCTCTGGCTAGCGAGCCGTTTATAACTCATGGGTTCAGCGTCGAGTTCGCAGGTCGCACGGCGGGCGTTTATCACGCTCGTCACTCACCGCTTCTAAATCTAGCAGGCGAGTCGGATAAAAGCCCCGTGTTGATTTTAAATCCGCGACCGGAGTAGGATGCTTAAGTGTGCTTAAGCCCGACAGAGGAGCGTTCCACACTTTTAAGACACACCAATACCGTGCTGCGCGAGCCTTGCACTCACACCGGCTTTTCAGCGCCTGATGTTGCTAATCTATATGGCTTAAATTTTAAGTAACCATCATCAGGCGCTTTTCGCTTGACTCTGAATTAGGCACAGAATCGAGCAAGATAAAAGCAAGAATGTGCGTTCAAGCTACGGAACACACAGCCCGACAACGATTAAATCTCACAATTAGAAAAGCGAGGCTAGATTTTCCAGCGTACCAAGAATAATTCCTGTAAGAGTTGTCCCTTCGTCGCTCGTGGCGGGAGCGCCAGTGCCCATGTCACCGGATGTAATGGTGTTGCCGGTTCCCATGTCGCCTGAACCTGTTGTGGTAACTCCTGTGCCCATATCGCCTGAGGTGACCGATGCTCCTGTGCCCATGTCGCCTGAAGCAAAGGAGACGGAGGCGAAGGCAAATGTAAGAACGAGGATCGCAGAGATTTTGCGAATAGATTTCATTGTTAGCTCCTGTTAAGTTTGTTTAGATTTGTGGTGATGATTGAGCCGGAAGCAATATGATTCCGGCCGTTTAGTCGAACTAGTTTCGCTTGTGCGTACTACACTGTATCTATCCGACGGATGTTTTAGCAAGGAATCTTGCGAAGATATAAAAGGTAGCATTTATATGACTTTAGATGTCCAATCGAGCAGTCGCTCAAGCGATTCTTCGCCCAGTCTGACTAATCGAGCGCGTCTGAGTTGCGTGCAGTCGAAGGGGTTGGAGGAGGCGGGCAATTACGAAGCCGCGCGCAGCGCACTGGGAGAATTTTGGCGACACGTCGGTGAGCGCCCGAACATAGAACTGCTTGATAGAGGCACGGCGGCGGAAGTGTTGTTGCGCGTGGGTACGCTTTCAGGATGGATCGGCAGTTCACAGCAGATCGGCGGCTCGCAGGAGACGGCCAAAAATCTCATCACCGAGAGCGCCCACGTCTTCGAGTCGCTGGGCGAGAAAGCAAAAGCGGCGGAAGCGCAAGTAGAACTTGCATGGTGTTACTGGCGCGAAGGCGCTTACGCGGAAGCGCGCGTCATGTTACGCGAAGCGCTTGGGAGACTTACTGACAGCGACGGCGACCTGAAAGGACTTGCACTTGTGCGCGCCGCCGATGTTGAAAGGGCGGACGCGAAATTAAACGACGCTCTCCAAATATTGAACGGAGCCGCCGCGCTCGTCGAATCAAGCAGTAGCCATTCGTTAAAGGGCAAATTCCACAACACGCTCGCCGTCGTTCTCAAGAATCTCGGCGCAACCGAGCGCCGCGCCGATTACATTGACCGCGCGCTCGTTGAATTCGCGGCGGCCAGTTTTCATTTCGAGCAGGCCGGGCACACACGTTTTCTCGCGCGCGTCGAAAACAATCTCGGCTTCTTGTTCCTCAAGTTGGATAGATTTCAGGAAGCGCATCAACACCTTGATCGCGCGCGCCTCTTATTCAATAGCTTTAAGGATGCAGGCAGCATTGCGCAAGTGGACGAGACGCGCGCGCGCTCTTTCCTCGCGCAAGGGCAAAACTTTGAAGCCGAGAGAATCGTTCGCGCGTCAGTGCACACACTGGAAAAGGGCGGCGAGCAAGCATTACTGGTTGAATCGCTCACGACACATGGCGTAGCGTTGGCGCGTTTGAATCGTTTTGAGCAAGCGCAAAGCGCGCTCACACGCGCCGTCGAGACGGGCGAGGGGGTGGGCGATTATCAAGGCGCGGGGCGGGCAGCCGTAACGCTTATCGAGGAACTCGGCGAACATCTCGCTCCAAATGATTTGCGCGAAACGTATCTGCGGGCTGACGAACTGCTGCACCGCGCGCAGGACGTAGAGACGATAGCGCGCCTGCGCGTGTGTGCGCGTCGCGTCGTTGAAGATAAAAAAGCGCGCGTGGCGGAGAACACTCGATCTGTCTTTATTCATGCGGCTGAGGAGACGGCGAAGATGCTCGACTACGCGCGGCAGGTCGCCCTCTCTGATACTGCCATGTTATTGACGGGCGAAACGGGCACCGGCAAGGAAGTGCTGGCGCGACTCATTCACGAATGGAGCGGGCGCGGCGGAAACTTTGTGGCGATCAACTGCGCGGCGTTATGCGATTCGCTTGTTGAGTCTCAACTCTTCGGTCACACCAAAGGCAGCTTCACGGATGCCGAGCGTGATCATCCCGGCGCGGTGCGCGAAGCGGCGGGCGGCACGCTCCTGCTCGATGAGATCGCTGAACTCAGTCGCGCTAACCAAGCCAAGCTTCTGCGGATGATCGAAGAGGGAGAAGTGCACGCGCTCGGCGCAAGCTCACCGGAGCGAATTGACGTGCGCATCGTCGCGGCGACGAACCGCAATCTCGCGGAAGAAGTGGCGTGCGGAAATCTCCGCGCCGATCTGCTTTATCGCCTCAACGCTTTCCACATCCATATCCCGCCCCTCAGAGAGCGCACCGCCGACATCCCCGTGATCGCGCGTAAGTTCATACATGATTTCAGCGAACACTATGCCAAGCCTGTGAGCTTCACGCCGGAGAGCGTTGAGGCGATGCGCGACTTGCCGCTTCCGGGCAATGCCCGCGAACTCCGCGCGCTCATCGAACGGGCGTGGCTGACGGCAGCAGAGGGGGCGATTATCTCGGCGGAGGATGTGCAAATTGTGGCCTTGCGCCAAATGCAACAAGCGGGATTTACGAACCCGTGGGCGGGGTGTTCGCTTGAAGGCGAGGTGCTACAATATGAGAAGCGTTTAATTAAACTCGCGCTCGATGCTGCGCACGGCCGCATCACACACGCCGCGCGCCTGCTCGGTATTACGCATCAAGGCCTCGCCTTCATCCTTAATGGTCGTCATAAAGATTTGCTCGGCGCGAGAAAGCCCGCGCGCCGCGTTTACCGAAGCATTATGAACAAACGCCAAAAGGAAACCTCAAAGGAGCGCTCGCGCGCAAGGAACAAAAATAAAGCTTGATGCCCGCGCTGAGGCTTCATGTTGCGTTGATGTCAAATGCGGCATTAGTTAAACCACGCAACTAAACACCAAAGTGCTGTGAACCAAAACACGTGGATGAGTGTGTTTTGGAAATGATTAAGTAGGCTTATCCGAATCATCTTTGATTGCTTAAAAAAACTCTCCATTAAAAATATCCCACCGTTTCTTGTAACGCCACTCACATAAAACCCCGACCCGCTTTCATTCATCTCGCAAGATTCCTTTGCGCTTAAAGCAACATCCTTTAGTAACGGCGTTTGCGGGACGAAGTAAAAATACATAGTGTAAATCCCAACCTCTAAATCATCGAGCTTTTAATCTTCGTTGTTTTTAAATCAAACTCTTTTCTATAATTTTAAATCGAAACGTTTTATTTTCGCTTCTCGGAACGATTCTTGCTGTCGGTGCGGCACAAGCTATTGTTCGGCACTCCTCTCGAACATGTTAGCCCCGCGAGAATCCTTACGCAGAAGGCGGCTAGAATAACTTGGTGAGAATCCTGTATGTCGAGGATCATGAATTGGTGCTTCAGACCGTTGAACAGTTACTGCAACACGAAGGTTGGCAAGTTGTAGTTTGCAGAGACGGCGCCGACGGGTTGAAGCAGATCGAAAGCGGGCAGCACTACGACCTCATCATCTTGGATCGCAACCTGCCCAATGAAGACGGCCTGGAGTTGCTGCGTCGCGCTCGCTCACTCGATCATCGCCGGAGCACGCCCATTATCGTGTTCACGGCGAGCGATAGCGAGCGCGAAGCGTTGGCGGCCGGAGCCGATGCTTTTTTAAGAAAGCCGGGCGGCATCAATGAACTAAACTTCGCCGTCAAACTTCTGTTGATGAAATACAATCTCGCCGGAGAGTTAAGCTAACTCAAAATTTTAGTTCACGATCCATCTTACCTGCTATAATTCGCTGGCCAGCTTCTGAGGCGGCTTGTTCCACGACCCAGCTTGCTCTCCTAAATCCTGCGTAAACGTCGCTTAAAACCACTTAAGCGGAGCCGTCGGGCAAACTTTCCGAATCTTAAGTTTACAAAATGCCCTGAGATGATTATAAATGTTTGGGATGCGTGCGGCTCCCACGTGCGATCCGCCGCGTTCCCACATCTAAACCCCCAAGCCTCTTTAATGTCGGTATTAAAATTCTGTGCGCTAACGTTAAGCGAAACTTAAGTCCTCGCGGTGTAACGCCGGAGAACGAGGAAAACCCCATCAATCAGTCGAATCATAAAACCCTTCTTTTAAACGCGAAGGGTCAGCACTCAAAGAGGAAGCATGTCAAATCAACAGGTGACCACGAATTCTCTCGATGAAAAGCAGTTGCTAAACGCTTTGACGGCGTTTAAGAAAGGCGATTTCAGCGTTCGTCTGCCCGCCGAATGGACGGGCGTGGCGGGAAAAATCGCCGACGCCTTCAACGATGTCGTCGAACTCAACGAACGCATGGCGAAGGAACTTGAGCGCGTCAGCAAAGCGGTCGGCAAGGAAGGCAAGATCGCGCAACGCGCCAGCTTGCGAATCGCACCCGACGGCGCATGGGCTGAAGTGATCGAATCGGTCAACACTTTAGTTGACGATATGGCGCGACCGATGAGCGAGATCACGCGCGTGATCGGCGCTGTCGCCAACGGCGATCTGTCGCAGACGATGGCGCTTGAAGTTGACGGGCGACCCTTAAAGGGCGAGTTTTTGCGTTCGGTCAAGCTCGTCAACTCGATGGTCGATCAACTCGGCTCGTTCGCCTCGGAAGTGACGCGCGTGGCGAGAGAAGTGGGCACGGAAGGCAAACTCGGCGGCGAAGCTAAAGTCAAAGGCGTCGCGGGCACATGGAAAGATTTGACCGACAGCGTTAATTCGATGGCGGGAAATCTCACAAGCCAAGTGCGCAGCATCGCGCTCGTTACAACTGCCGTCGCCAACGGCGATCTCTCGCAGAAGATCACGGTTGACGCGCGCGGCGAAATCCTCGAACTCAAGAACACCATCAATACGATGGTTGATCAATTGAGTTCGTTCGCCTCAGAAGTGACGCGCGTCGCGCGCGAAGTCGGCACGGAAGGGAAACTTGGAGTTCAAGCCGAAGTGCGCGGCGTGTCAGGGACATGGAAAGATTTGACGGATAACGTCAACTCGATGGCCGGAAACCTCACCGTCCAACTGCGCGACGTGTCGAAAGTTGCAACGGCTATCGCCGACGGCGATCTCGGTCAGAAGATCACGGTTGATGTGAAGGGGGAAATTCTTCAGATCAAAAACGTCTTCAACCAGATGGTTGATCAACTTAATTCATTCGCGGCGGAAGTGACGCGCGTCGCGCGCGAGGTCGGCACGGAAGGCAAGCTCGGCGGACAGGCGAGAGTTGAAGGGGTTTCCGGCACGTGGAAAGATTTAACTGATAACGTCAACTTTATGGCGTCGAACTTAACGACGCAGGTGCGCGGCATCGCTAAGGTCGTGACGGCCGTTGCGAACGGCGACCTAACACAAAAACTGATCGTTGAAGCGAAAGGTGAAATTGCCGAACTCGCTGACACGATTAACGGCATGACCGACACGCTCGGCATCTTCGCCCAACAGGTGACGACCGTCGCGCGCGAAGTAGGCATCGAAGGCAAACTTGGCGGGCAAGCGGACGTGCCCAACGTCGCAGGCACGTGGAAAGACTTAACCGATAACGTCAACTTCATGGCCGGTAATTTAACGAATCAGGTGCGCAATATCGCGCTCGTCACGACGGCCGTTGCGAACGGTGATTTGTCGCAGAAGATCACGGTTGATGCTAAAGGCGAAATTTTAGAATTGAAGAACACGGTCAACGTCATGGTCGATCAACTGAGTTCCTTCGCCGATGAGGTGACGAGAGTCGCTAAGGAAGTCGGCACGGAAGGCAAACTCGGCGGGCAAGCGGAAGTCAGAGGCGTGTCGGGCACGTGGAAGGATTTAACCGATAACGTCAACGTGCTCGCCGGAAACTTGACCGGACAGGTGCGCAACATCGCGGAAGTGACGACGGCCGTTGCCAATGGCGATCTCTCGAAGAAGATCACCGTTGACGTTAACGGTGAGCTTCTGGAGTTAAAGAACACGGTCAACACGATGGTTGACCAACTCAACTCGTTCGCGGCGGAAGTGACGCGCGTGGCGAGAGAAGTGGGCACGGAAGGGAAACTCGGCGGACAGGCGAGAGTCGAAGGAGTTTCCGGCACGTGGAAAGATTTAACCGATAACGTTAACGGCCTCGCCGGTAACCTGACGGCGCAGGTGAGAAACATTGCGTTAGTTACAACGGCCGTTGCCAATGGCGATCTCTCGAAGAAGATCACCGTTGACGTAAGGGGCGAAGTTCTCGAATTGAAGGACACGGTCAACACAATGGTTGACCAACTTAATTCATTCGCGGCTGAAGTGACGCGCGTGGCGAGAGAAGTGGGCACGGAAGGCAAGCTCGGCGGGCAAGCGGACGTGCGCGGAGTTGCGGGCACGTGGAAAGACCTTACTGATAACGTCAACTTCATGGCCGGAAACTTAACCGGGCAGGTGAGAAACATCGCGGAAGTGACGACGGCCGTTGCCAACGGCGATCTGTCGAAGAAGATCACTGTTGACGTTAAGGGCGAGCTTTTAGAACTTAAGAGAACCGTTAACACGATGGTTGACCAACTCAACGCCTTTGCTTCGGAAGTGACACGCGTGGCGAGAGAAGTGGGCACGGAAGGTAAGCTTGGCGGGCAAGCGGACGTGCGCGGAGTTGCGGGCACATGGAAAGACCTTACTGATAACGTCAACTTCATGGCCGGTAATTTAACGAGCCAAGTGCGTGGCATTGCGACGGTCGTCACGGCCGTTGCCAACGGTGACTTGAACCGGAAGCTAACGGTCGAGGCGAAGGGCGAGATCGCGGAACTCGCCGACACCATTAACAGCATGACCGACACATTGGCGACGTTTGCCGATCAGGTCACAACCGTCGCGCGAGAAGTGGGCGTTGAAGGCAAACTCGGCGGTCAGGCAAGCGTGCCGGGGGCATCGGGGACGTGGAGGGATTTGACGGATAACGTCAACGGTCTTGCGGCAAACTTAACGACGCAGGTGCGCGCCATCGCTGAAGTCTCAACGGCCGTGACGAAAGGCGACCTTTCGCGCACCATCGCCGTCGAAACGCAAGGCGAACTCGCGGCGCTCAAAGACAACATCAACGAGATGATCGGAAACTTGCGCGACACGACGCAGAAGAACACCGAGCAAGATTGGTTGAAAACCAATCTCGCGCGCTTTACGCGGATGTTGCAAGGGCAGCGCGATCTAACTGCGGTCGCGCAGATGATCCTCTCCGATCTCGCACCGCTCGTCGAAGCGCAGCAAGGTGTTTTCTACGTTAACGCTTCACAAAACGGCCAGCCCTTAATGAGACTCTTAAGCGGCTACGCCTACAACGAGCGCAAGAATCTCGCCAACGAATTTCGTCCCGGCGAAGGACTTGTCGGGCAATCGGTGTTGGAGAAGCAGAGGATTCTCCTTAGCAACGTTCCCGAAGATTACATTCAGATCAGTTCAGGACTTGGCGAAGCGCCGCCGCGCAACATCGTTGTGCTGCCCGTGCTCTTCGAGGGCGAAGTTAAAGCCGTGATCGAGTTGGCTTCGTTCAATCGCTTCAACGAAGCGCACATCACCTTCCTCGATCAACTGACGGAGTCAATCGGAATTGTCTTAAACACGATTGAGGCCAACTCGCGCACCGAAGATTTGCTTCAACAATCGCAGTCGCTGGCAACCGAGTTGCAAAGCCAGCAAGACGAGTTGAAGAAAACGAATGAACGCCTTGAGCAGCAAGCGGAATCTTTGCGTGAATCGGAAGAACTGTTAAAGAGCCAGCAGGAAGAGTTGCAGCAGACAAACGAGGAGTTGCAGGAGAAAGCAACCTTGCTGGCGAAGCAGAAGGCGGAGGTCGAGGCGAAGAACCACGAGGTCGAAGAAGCGAAGTGGGCGATGGAAGAAAAGGCAGAGCAACTCGCTATAACCTCCAAATACAAATCCGAGTTTCTCGCTAACATGTCGCACGAACTTCGCACACCGCTCAACAGCATGTTGATTCTCTCGCGCCAACTCGCTGAAAACAACGACGACAATTTAACTGCAAAGCAAATTCAATTCGCGGAGACGATTCACTCATCGGGCGCAGACCTTTTGTCGCTCATTAACGACATCCTCGATATCTCGAAGATCGAATCGGGCATGATGGGCATTGAAGTAAGCGAGGTGGCGTTCACGGATATGATGGATAGGATTGAGCGCAGTTTTCATCAAGTCGCGCAAGATAAAGGCCTTGATTTTAATATCGAGGCGGCGGGACTTCCCCCCTCCATTCAAACGGACGAAAAGCGTTTGCAGCAGGTTCTCAAAAACTTGCTTTCAAACGCGATTAAGTTTACCGAAAAAGGCGGCGTCTTGCTGCGCATCGGTGTCGCCGATAAATCCATCAACTTTGCAAATGAAGGATTGAATCGTGCCGATGAGGTTGTCGCCTTCTCGGTGATTGACACGGGCATTGGCATTGCTGCTGAGAAGCAGAAGATCATCTTCGAGGCGTTTCAGCAGGCCGATGGCACAACGAGCCGCAAGTTTGGCGGCACGGGGCTTGGGCTTTCGATCAGCCGCGAGATTGCGCGTCTCTTAGGCGGCGAGATTCGCGTCGTCAGCGCGCCCGACGAAGGCAGCAGCTTTACGCTCTACCTGCCGCGCACCTATCGCACTCCTGCTACCGTCAGCGGTTCAACGCAAAACCTGAGAGAGAACAGCGCAAGCTTTGGCGGCAACGGCGGCAGCAGCAGCAACTTCGCCGCACGCAATTCATCCGTTGGCGGCAATGGCGCGGCGGAATCCTTCGAGTCTATCGAGGCCAGCGAGGTTATTGACATCAGCGATGATCGAAACACGATCCGGCCGGGCGAGCGCGTCGTGCTGATCGTCGAGGACGACACGCGATTCGCGGAAATCCTCTTAGACCTCGCGCATGAAAAAGGCTTTAAGGGCTTGGTCGCTACGCGGGGCGACGTTGCGCTTACCCTCGCGCGCAAGTTCAAGCCCGATGCCGTCACGCTCGATCTCAAATTGCCGGATCGCGACGGTTGGACGGTGCTCGACCGTTTGAAACACGACGCGGAGACGAGCCACATCCCTGTTCACATCATCTCGTCTGAAGAAGAGCAACGTCCGCGCGCGATCAAGATGGGCGCGATCACGCAACTGCAAAAACCCGTCACGCGCGAAGAACTCGCAATCGCCTTTGACCAAATCGCCGCGTTCGTCCAGCGCGGCATGAGGCGTCTGCTCGTTGTCGAAGACGACGACGTGCAGCGCATGAGCATCGTCGAACTCATCGGCAACGGCGATGTGAAGACCACGCCCGTCGCCACCGGCGAAGAGGCGCTTGCCGCGCTCCAAAGCGAGCAGTTCGATTGCATGGTGCTCGATCTCAAACTGCCGGACATGACCGGATATGAGTTGATCGAGAAGATTCAGAACGAACTCGGTCAGCGCGATCTACCGATCATAGTCTATACGGGCAAGGAACTGACCGAGAAAGAGGAGACGCAACTGCGAAAAGTGACGGATGCGATCATCGTTAAGGAAGCAACTTCGCCCGAAAGGTTGCTGGCGGAGACGGCGCTCTTCCTGCACCGCGTCGAAGCGAACTTGCCGGAGCCGAAGCGCCGCGTGCTAGAGCAGATGCACCGCCGCGATCCCGTCTTGGCGGGCAAGAAAGTCCTTGTTGTGGACGATGACGTGCGCAACATCTTCGCCTTAACCTCCGCGCTTGAAAGTCAGAATATGCTTGTCGTTCACGCGGAGAACGGGCAGGAGGCGATTGACACGTTGCAAAACACGCCGGGCATCCAAGCCGTCTTGATGGACATTATGATGCCGGGCATGGACGGCTATGAGACGACGGCCGCGATTCGCGGAATGCCTGAATTCAAATCGCTTCCGATCATTGCACTGACGGCGAAAGCGATGAAGGCCGACCGCGATAAGTGTATTGAAGCGGGAGCTTCGGATTACATCTCGAAGCCTTTGGACATCGATCAGTTGTTGTCGCTGCTCCGCGTCTGGCTCTATCGTGGGGAGGATGCGAGTGTCTGAGCGAGGAGTTCAAGCCGCAGGCGAAGGACTCGAAGACATCGAGGTCGGGCTGCTGTTGGAAGGAGTCTATCGCTACTACGGAGCGGACTTCCGGGATTATGCTCCGGCTTCGCTCAAACGTCGGGTACGGGAAGCGATGCAACGCGAAGGCTTGGAGAGCATCTCAGCTTTGCAGGCAAAAATCTTACACGATACAGCGTGTCTCGAACGTTTCCTCGCGCTGCTTTCCATCAACGTCACGTCAATGTTTCGTGACCCGTCCTTTTATCTTGCCTTTCGCACGAAGGTTGCTCCACTCCTCAGGACGTATCCGTTCGTGCGCGTCTGGCACGCGGGGTGTTCGACCGGAGAAGAGGTGTATTCGATGGCGATCCTGCTGCACGAAGAAGGACTTTACCCGCGTTGCCGCATCTATGCGACCGATATGAACCCGGAAGTGTTGCGGCGCGCGCGCGAAGGAATTTTCCCGCTCGCTTCAATGCAAGATTACACCGTTAACTACATGCGCGCGGGCGGCAAGAGTTTCTTTTCGGATTACTACACGGCGCAATATGATCACGTGATCTTCAATCCGGCGCTCAAAGCCAACCTTCTTTTCTCTGAACACAACCTTGTCACCGATGGCTCCTTTAACGAGTTTCACGTCATCCTGTGTCGCAACGTGATGATCTATTTCAACAAGACACTGCAAAGGCGCGTTCACAATTTGATCTACGAAAGCCTTGTGATGTTCGGCATCTTCGGCGTGGGCAACAAAGAATCGCTGCGGTTTACCCTGCGCGAACATGAGTATGATGAATTGGACGCCGAGAATCGGCTGTATCGCAAGGTGAGGTAAGGTGACGATGAACAAACTCGTTGTCGTCGGCACCTCAACCGGCGGCTTGAATGCTTTGCAAGCCTTGCTTCCAGCATTGCCGCAAAAGTTTTCGTGCGCCGTCGTCGTTGTGCAGCATCGCGGCAAAGAACCGGGTAGCCGCCTGCGTGAGTTTTTGCAGCGGTCAAGTTTGCTTCCGATCAGCGAGCCGGAGGATAAAGAGCCTATCTTGCCGGGTCACGTTTACCTTGCGCCGCGCGATTACCATCTTCTCGTTGAACCGGGCAACTTTGCGCTCTCAACGGAAGCCCCCGTTTATTTCGCTCGTCCTTCGATTGATGTTTTGTTTGAATCCGCCGCCGATGCTTACGGAGAAAACGTTGTGGGCGTTGTCTTGACGGGCGCGAACGGAGACGGGGCGCGCGGTTTAGCAAGGATCAAACAGGCTGGAGGATTAACTGTGGTTGAAGAACCGACGACCGCGCAAGCCCCGGAGATGCCGGAAGCGGCCATCGCCGCGACGAAAGTTGACCGGGTTTTACCGCTTTCCGAGATCGGACTTTTCTTAAACGACTTATGTCATCGCGACCACGAGGTGAATTAAAGATGAGAGAATGTGAGCCACAGAAGATCAACATCTTGATGGTTGATGACAACGAAAGCAATCTGCTCGCGCTTGAAGCGATACTTCAAGCGCCGGATCGGAATCTCGTCAAAGCCTCTTCCGGCGCGGAAGCTCTGCGCTACCTGCTCGACTGCGAAGTGGCCGTGATCTTGCTCGACGTTTACATGCCCGGCATTGACGGACTTGAAACCGCTGCATTGATCAGGGGACGCGAAAAATCGCGCTCAATTCCGATCATCTTCTTAACGGCCGAAAACGCGGGCGGCGCGCACCTCTCGAAGGGCTATGCGCTCGGCGCGGTTGATTACATCCTGAAGCCGGTGGAGCCGGAAATTTTAATCTCGAAAGTAGCGGTTTTCGTCGAACTGTTTAAAAAGACGGAGGAGGTTAAGCGGCAGGCGGAGTTGCTTCATGAGAAGAACATTGAACTGGAGAACGCCAACCTTCAGCGCCTTTCGATGCTCATCGAACTTGGACAACAGTTGGCGGCCGAGCGAGAGCCTTCGGAACTGCTACAAAAGTTTTGCCACGCGGCGCGCGACATCGTCGGCGCGCGTTATGCGGCAATCGGCATGTTAGACGAAGAGAACAAACATCTGCGCCGCTTTCTGACGAGCGGTATTGAGGTTCAGACGGCCGAAAAGATCGGCATCCCGCAAATAGGTCAAAACATCTACACTAAACAGCTCGCAGAAGGTCGCCCGCTTCGCTTATGCTTTGAAGATTCGACTTCGGAGAATGCAAATCTCTTGCCGAAAGATTCATCCGTCAGTTCATGTCTCGGCGCGCACATCATGACCTCGGCAGGGGAAAACGGTTGGTTGTATCTCGCCGACAAAATCGCTGCGGAAGAATTTAGCGAAGCGGACGAACGCCTGACCGTAACGCTGACGGCGCAGGTCGCGGTGGCTTACGAAAACGCGCGGCTCTACACCGAAGCGCAGCGCCATGCGACCGAGCTTCAACAAGAGGTGGCTGAACGCAAACAGGCGGAGGAGGAACGCGCCCGCCTGCTCGTCCGTGAACAAGCGGCGCGCGCCGATGCCGAAGCCGCCAATCGCACGAAGGATGAATTCTTGGCGACGCTCTCGCACGAACTGCGCACGCCGCTTACTTCGATTCTCGGCTGGGTTCATTTGCTTCGCTCCGGCAGCCTTCCGCAAGCGGCTACCGTGAGTGCGCTCGAAACAATCGAGCGTAACGCGAAAGCGCAATCGCAACTCATTGATGATCTGCTCGACGTTTCGCGCATCATCACCGGCAAACTCCGTATCGAAAGCAGTCCGGTTGAGGTCAGGTCTGTCATCGAAGCGGCCGTTGATTCCGTGCGACCGGCAGCGACAAGCAAAAATATTCAGCTTGAAATGAAATTCGACCCGGAAGTGGGAACCGTTCTCGGCGACCCGAATCGCCTGCAGCAGGTGGCGTGGAATCTATTTTCTAACGCCGTCAAGTTTACCCCTGACGGCGGGCGTGTCGAGGTGCGACTCAGGCGCGTTGATTCGCATGTTGAGATCGAGGTTGAAGACACGGGGCAGGGCATCCGTTCGGATTTCTTACCGCACGTTTTCGACCGCTTCCGCCAAGCCGATGGCACAACGACAAGGACGCATGGCGGGCTTGGGCTTGGGCTGGCTATCGTCCGCCATTTGGTTGAACTGCACGGCGGATCGATCCACGCCACAAGCAACGGGGAAAATCTCGGTTCAACTTTCACTGTTGTGCTTCCGGCGGCGAACGCCGGAGAAGCGAACACGAATGCGAAGGATGTTGCGAACGCACAGAATGATAGCGACCCCCTGTCAGGTTATGACGCAATCCTTGATGATCTGCGCGTGCTCGTCGTTGATGATGAGGAAGACACGCGCGATCTCGTTAAAGTGATTCTCACGCGCTGCGGGGCGGAAGTGAAAACATGCGGCTCGGCTGCCGAAGCGCTCGATAAGCTTGAGGCGTGGAGGCCGGACGTGCTCGTTAGCGACATCGGGATGCCGGGCGAGGACGGCTACTCGCTGATCAAAAAAGTGCGCGCCCTTAAAACATGGAACGAACAAACGCTCCCGGCCGTGGCGTTAACGGCTTACGCCGGAGCGGAAGATCGCGCCCGCGCTCTCTCATCCGGTTTCCAGCGGCACATGGCGAAGCCGCTTGAGCCGCGCGAGTTGATCGTCGTAATTGCAAATCTCGCCGAGCGCAAGGTGAAAGTTTAATTTTGGTTTGAGCTGAACGAATGCGAAAACCAGTAGTTCTTATTTTCGCGATCCTGCTTTTAGTTTATAGCGCGTCGGTGCTCGCGCTCTATGTTGTGTCGAAAAATAGCGCGCCGGAGTTTACAAGCGCCTACAGTGTGATTAACAAAAACTGCGAAAGGACGATTGAGAATGGCGAAGCCAGAGTTCGTCAACCCGCTTCGCAAACGTGTGACGGTTACGGCGATTACCGCCTGCAAAAATCCTTCGGCGCGGTGGCCGCGCAGATAAGTATTGTAAACAAAGACGAGAGTTTTACTTTGCCGCTCGAAAAGGCGGGCGACTGCTTGCAGGCTTACGGCAACAAAATCGAATGGCGTCTGGCTAATCGCAAACCTTTCGCCGTGATCCTGAAAGTCGCTTGCTATAAAAATGAAACTCCCGTTGATGGCTATAGCTATTACGCAGATGAAAACCGGAAGGGCGAGTTTGTGATCGTGCGGGGACTAAAAGGTCACGAAAGGATCAGCTACGAGGTGGACGCAAAGAGCGCGGCAAACCCCGTAGAAGAAGCGCGGAGGCTTGCCGAGCAAGGTTACAACGAAGAGAAGAGGCGAAACTGAAACAGAGCGTTGAAGTGTTCAAGTGCAATCGCGCCGAGCGATTGTCACCGTAAATACTTAAACGCCGCAACCGTTTCAAATATAAACAGAAAAAGCACAAAGAATGATTGAAGCGGAGGAGTAGCGCGTAACCAACCGAGCGTAAACATAGCAAAGGCAAACACCAATCCAATCATGTTCGCGCTATGGCAAAGAGTACGAACAAATCGTTCTCTACCAACATCCTTCATTAAAATAAAGTTGAAGAAGCTGATGAAGATTATCATCACCCCGCCACCGGCGAACCAAAGCGCGTCTTGCGTGAATCGTTTGAAAAAGATCGGCGTCATAGATACATGAATAATTCCTAAAGCAAGGATTAAGAACGTGCTAACTTTATACAAAATCTTCATCGCATTTTAAACCACAAGCAGATTGTTTCGTTTCAGCTTGCTGTTAGCGCCGAACAATTATCTTCTGAAACAAATCCTCTTGCGCTTCTCGCCGGATTTAAATGCAATGATAATTCAACGGGAGCAGAAGCCTTCACCGTTGCCAGTAGTTTTTAATCTTCTGCGAAAGCATCGGGAACGGCACATACTCGGCGGTGCGCCCCGCCCGGCGCAGTTCGCTCACCATACGCATCGCGCCGTCGGCGTTGCGCGTGTGAACGACAACGGTCGAAGCTTGCTGCATTCGAGGATTGGCGGCGAGCCACAGGGCAACCGCAAAGCCGGTGCGCTCGTCGTCGTTCGATTCGGCGTGATAATGCTCCGGCAGCAAATCGTGATCGAGAAAGATCGCGTCGTAGAAATTCACACTCAACAGTTCGATGGCTTCCTCTGCGGTTTCGGCGATATCGAGATGGTCGCCCGTAAATCTCCGTGTAAACCAGTGGTGACGGCGCGTGTCGTCGTCAAGCAGAAAGACGCGAATCGGCGCGCGCATCGCAGCCGCGTTGCCGATCCCAAGTTTTGTTAACACCCTGCCGATCATACTCATGTGTTTTGCTGGTCGCGCTTAAAATCCCGGTGGCTGAAAGGTAAACGAAAATCACTTCTTAAGCTACAAAAGAAAAAATATAACACGCGCGAGGCTAGAGCACAGAACGTGCGGGCGTTTCGTCATTCATCTTTCTTTGCAAAGAAAGATGAATGACGTTAATTTATCAATAGGACTTTACGCTTCAAACACGCGGGGTGAATGATTTAATGAGATGCCCTTACTGTGATAGGCCGCTGTCGCTGCTCGGTATGAAGTGCCGCGCCTGTCGTCGCTATGTATTAAGCTGGGTGCATATTATTGCGCTTGCCGTTTTAGTGATCGCCGCACTATTCACTGTGATCGAATTGATCGACCGCATCCATCGCTGACGCGTGGCGAAACAATCGTAAGACGCCGCGCGCGACGAGTTGCGAACGATTTCCCACTGTTTTTAACCTTCTCGAAAGTCAATCTTGCAATCTACGTTTCGAGTGCTATAATCCGCCGCGCGAATCGAAACGAAAAACTTTTTGGCGAGGGCACGCGTCTGCTGTCGATTCCCAGTTGAACATTCCTTCGGCGCAATTTCCCGGAGAATTGATTTCTGATCTCGGCGTTTCACGAACGCAACCGATGTCGAAGGATAACGCTAAAATTCAACCGCTTTTCGCTGTGCCCGGCCCGGAGCCGGAAAGAGAAGTCGCGCCTTCGTCTCCACCATCGTCGAATCGAGCAGCGCCGGAGCCGAATCTTTGCCCGCATTGCTTCGGCACCGGGATGGAGATCGTCGCGGGCAAGGGCGCGCGCCGCTGTCGCTGTCGCGTACAGAAGACGCAGGCCGATTTGCTCGAAGCGGCACGCATCCCGCGCCGCTACGATCACTGTTCGCTGCAAAACTTCTACAACGTCAAAGGCAATCAAACGATCTGGCGCGCCATCGGCGAAACCCAAACCTTGTTGCGCGAATTCCCGGCCGTCGAACGCGGGCTGATTTTTATGGGGCCTGTGGGCGTCGGGAAAACTCACCTGTCGGTTGCGATCATACGCGGATTGGTTGAGAAAGGCGCGGGGTGTCTGTTCTATGAATTCGGCACGCTCTTGAAGGAGATTCAGAACTCTTATAACCCGATTTCGCAAACATCGGAATTCAAGGTGCTCGCGCCCGTCTATGAAGCTGAAGTGTTAATCTTGGACGAACTCGGCGCAAGTAAGCCGACCGACTGGGTAAGAGACACGATGATGCAGATCATCAATACCAGATATAACGACCGCAAGCTCACCATCTTTACGACTAACTACCTCGACACGCGGCGCACGACGCAGGAAGAGACGTTAGAAGATAGAATCGGCGTGCGATTGCGTTCGAGACTTTTCGAGATGTGTAAAACCGTTATTCTTGACGGCGAAGATTACCGTAAGAGATTTGATAAGCAAACGTAAAGTTGAAACAAGCTGACTGAATTGAAATAGCCGATCTCTAAAAAGAGGATCGGCTATTTTCACGCGCGGCTTAGTTTCGTTAAACTACCGCTCGCCGGATATAATGCTCTACTCCGCGCGTCGGACGCGCCAATCTGCACTTGCTTAATATAACCATCAATGCCGAAGCGAACTGACATCAACAAAATTCTTATCATCGGCTCCGGCCCTATCGTCATCGGGCAGGCCGCAGAGTTTGATTATTCCGGCACGCAGGCCTGTAAATCTCTGCGCGCCGAAGGCTATGAGGTCGTCCTCGTCAACTCCAACCCCGCGACGATCATGACTGACCCGGAGACGGCCGACCGCACATACATCGAACCGCTCACCGTCGAAATCGTGCGCGCGATCATCGAACGCGAACGACCGCAGGCTTTGCTTCCGACTGTCGGCGGGCAAACGGCGCTCAATTTAGCAATCGCGCTGGCGGACGCGGGCGTGCTTGATGAATACAATGTTGAGATGATCGGCGCGAAGCGCGAGGCGGTGAAGGTGGCGGAAGACCGTCGTCTATTTAAGCAGGCGATGGACGAGGAGGGACTTCCGATGCCGCGCGGCGGCTTCGCGCGAAGTTGGGCGGACGCCGAAAAGATCGTGGAAGAGACGGATTACCCGGCGATCATTCGCCCGTCTTTTACGCTCGGCGGCACGGGCGGCGGGACGGCTTACAACCCGGAAGAGTTTGAAGAGATCGTCCGCGCGGGGTTGGCCGCTTCGCCTGTCCACGAAGTTTTGATCGAAGAATCTATCTTGGGCTGGAAAGAGTTTGAATTAGAAGTGATGCGCGACTTGAAAGATAACGTCGTTGTCATCTGCTCGATTGAAAACTTCGATCCGATGGGCGTGCACACGGGCGATTCCGTGACGGTCGCTCCCGTGCAAACACTGACGGATGTTGAATATCAAATCTTGCGCGACATGGCGCAGCGCGTGATCCGCAAAGTCGGCGTGGAAACGGGCGGCTCGAATATTCAATTCGCCGTTAATCCACAAAACGGTGAGGTGCGCATCATCGAGATGAACCCGCGCGTTTCGCGTTCATCTGCATTGGCGTCGAAAGCCACCGGATTCCCGATTGCGAAGATCGCCGCCAAACTCGCCGTCGGCTACACGCTCGATGAGATTCCGAACGACATCACAAAGAAGACTCCGGCTTCATTCGAGCCGACGCTCGATTACGTCGTGGCGAAAATCCCGAAATGGTCGTTTGAAAAGTTCCGCGAGGCGGAAGACGTGTTGGGGACGCAGATGAAATCCGTCGGCGAAGCGATGGCGATTGGACGCACGTTTAAGGAAGCGTTGTTCAAGGGCTTGCGCTCGCTCGAAGCCGTGAAGCCGTTAAGATTGGCAAACGTGCCGAACGATGAGTTGCAGCGCAAACTCGCGCGCCCCAATTCGCAGCGTTTCTCTTACATCGCCTACGCCCTGCAACACGATTGGAGCATCGCGGAGATTTATCGCCTGTCAGGGATCGATCCGTGGTTTCTCGAACAACTCAAAGATGTGATGGAGATACAAGACGGAATCGAGGGCAGGAAACTTGAAGACGTTTCGAGTGAAACAATGCGCGACGCGAAGGAAGTCGGACTCTCAGATCGGCGCATCGCGTATTTGACGGGAAACAAAGAGGACGCGGTGCGCGCCCGGCGCAAAGAACTTGGCGTCACGCCGGTTTACAAGCGCGTTGACACGTGCGCGGCCGAGTTTGAATCCTCCACGCCCTATCTTTATTCAACTTATGAAACGGAAGACGAAGCAGAGCCGACGGCTCGCCGGAAGATCATGATCTTAGGTTC
>JACDAW010000515.1 GCA_013695245.1 Pyrinomonadaceae bacterium
GCGCCGATGCCACTGGTGATGTGATCATAACCGGGCGCAATATCGGTTGTAAGCGGCCCTAAAGTATAGAACGGAGCTTCGTGGCAAATCTCCAATTGCTTATCCATGTTTTCTTTAATGAGGTGCATCGGCACGTGACCCGGCCCTTCGATCATGGTTTGGCAATCCTGCTCCCACGCGATCTTTGTTAGTTCGCCGAGCGTTTCGAGTTCGGCAAACTGCGCGCGGTCGTTTGCATCGGCGATTGAGCCGGGGCGAAGGCCGTCGCCTAAAGAGAAGGAAACATCGTAAGCTGCCATGATCTCGCAGATGTCGCGGAAGCGAGTGTAAAGAAAACTCTCTTCGTGATGCGCGAGACACCACTTGGCCATGATCGAGCCACCGCGCGAGACGATGCCCGTGGCGCGCTTCGCGGTTAAAGGAATGTAGGGTAGCCGAACGCCCGCGTGAATCGTAAAATAGTCAACTCCTTGTTCGGCTTGCTCAACGAGCGTGTCGCGGTAAACTTCCCACGTCAACTCTTCCGCTTTCCCGCCAACTTTTTCGAGCGCCTGATAGATCGGCACTGTCCCAATCGGAACGGGCGAGTTGCGAAGTATCCATTCGCGCGTGGCGTGAATGTTTTTGCCTGTTGACAAATCCATCACAGTGTCTGCGCCCCACTTCGTCGCCCAGCGCATCTTTTCAACTTCTTCGTCAATCGAAGACGTGATCGCGCTGTTTCCGATGTTAGCGTTTATTTTGACAAGGAAATTGCGCCCGATGATCATCGGCTCGGATTCGGGATGGTTAATGTTAGCGGGAATAATCGCACGACCGCGCGCCACCTCGTCGCGCACGAATTCGGGCGTGATGTATTCGGGGATGGCCGCGCCGAAGCTTTCGCCTTTGTGTTGATGTCGAAGAGAGTTTCGTTCTTCTTCGTGCGTGTCTCTCAAAACTTCTCGCGCGCGTGCGCGTCCCAGATTTTCACGGATGGCGACGAATTCCATTTCGGGTGTAATGATTCCGCGTCTGGCGTAGTGCATCTGCGTAACGCGCTTGCCCGATTTAGCTTTAAGCGGCGCGCGCCGAAGGCCGGGAAACTCTTCCAATCGCCCGCGATCTTTAGACTTTGCAAACTCGCGCGCGCCCGCCGTCAAATATCCGTCGTCTTGCGGCAGCACATCGCGCCCGACATATTCTTCAACGTCACTGCGCCCGACGATCCATTCGCGCCGCAACGGGGGAAGCCCGTCGCGCACGTCGCCGCGAAACGCGGGGTCGCCCCACAGTCCGCTCGCGTCATAGACGCGCACCGGCTCATTCTCTTCCAGCGTGTTGTCGTGTCGCCGCGTCGGGTTCAAAGTGATCTCACGAAACGGCACGCGGAGTTTGTGCCCCGGCGCGTTTGCGGCTGAGCCGTTTGATTCGGCGTAAACCTTACGCGAATTCGGCAATTGCGCTTCGTCACTTCGACGCTCGTCACGCGCCATTTTCTCATTCATGTTACCCATCTTTTTACTCGTAAACTTTCTGACCGGACGCAGTGCCCGGTCGGTTAAAAGACCGAAGACCGCTTTCTTGCGCCGAGTAGGAGCAGGCAAAGCGGTCTTTCGCATCCTTTTGTTTCTCCCTTCGCCGGTATTAACCGTATCAGGTTCAAGGGGTCTCGCAGCGATTGCGACTCTCAGCCTTAGCTTTAAAGCGGACTTTGGCTCCCCCGAAAATTTTGTGCTGTTTAGTTTACTACATTGGAGTTCGCATTGTTATTCCAACGGAAGCAGTTCGCCAACCGCGATCTCGACATCTGGAAACGCGACGAGAGCAAATCGCTCATCGGCGCGATAAGTTTTTTTACTGCGATAGCCCTCGGCGCTCGGCTCGCGGTAGTCTTCAAGTTCTCTGGTTTTCAGATTGAGGATGCAGTAGTGTGTAATGCCTGCTTGAGCGTAGAGCAATCCCTTTCTTTGTCGATCAGTGTACAAAGTGCTGTCAGCAACTTCTAAAATCAGAAGAACGTCTTGCGGCGCAGGCTTGTGGTCGCTGTACTCTTTCGCTTGCAGGGCGGCGAGCACAATATCGGGTTCGGGTTCCGAATTATCGTTGAGCCGGATGGGATTTTGGTTTCTCACGATTGCTCGCTCATCCAATCGCTTGATGAAGCACTTGGCTGAACGATCCGTCGCCGCCGCGTGCAAATCGCCCTTCGGACTCATCTTTAGTATCACTCCCTCGATCAGTTCAACTCGTTCGCCCGCGCCGAAAATTTCAATCTTCGCTAACTTTTCATACTCTTCGGCCGTAAAGAGCCGTAACTTCGACGCCTGCTCCCACACGGGTTTAACTTCTACTTGCACATCTTTGATTTCAGGTAGCTGCTCAATTACGCTTGTCATAAACAACTTCCTTTCTCTTAACCACCGATGAAAGACATCGTGCGCTCCGGTTGAACGAAAGTTGGCGCGCCGATCTGGTGGCTTCTTTCCTTTTGCCACACGACGCCATGAATATAATCAATGATTTCATCACGGGTCGCGCCACTTCGCAGACGGTCGCGTAAGGAGTGTTCAACTTTTGAGAAGAGGCACGTTCTGATCTGTCCGTCGCTCGTTAAGCGAATGCGCGAGCACGCGCCGCAGAAAGGTTCGGTGACAGGGGCGATGATGCCGATCTCGCCACCCGCGCCGTCAGCGAAACGGAAGCGCGAAGCAGTCTCCGCCCCGCGCGCGATGTCTTCAGCCACGAGCGGAAACGTTTCGTTGATGCGTTTTAGTATTTCGCGCCCCGAAACGACCATCGCGCGCGACCATTCGTGGCCGGAATCCAGAGGCATAAACTCGATGAAGCGCATCGCAACATCATGCGTGCGCGCGAAAGCCGCCATCTCGACAACTTCCTCTTCGTTGTGCCCGCGCACGATGACGGCGTTGACTTTGATAGGCGTGAGCTTAACCTGCTTCGCCGCGTAAATTCCTTCGAGCACGCGGTCGAGAACGTTTGTGCCCGTCATGCGTTTGAAAGTTTCGGGGCGCAAAGAATCGAGGCTGATCGTAACGCGGTCAAGTCCCGCGTCTTTCAGATTTTGCGCGCGTTCAGGGAGGAAATAACCGTTCGTCGTAAGCGCGAGGTCGTCAACGCCTTCAATGCGTTTGAGCTTAGCAACGAGCTTTTCGATGTCGCGGCGTAGCAACGGCTCGCCGCCGGTCAGTCGAATTTTATTAACCCCAAGAGACGCGAAAATTCGTACCGCCTCTTCTATTTCCTCGAAGGTGAGCATCTGCTCTTTCGGTGCCATCGGTGGCTCGCCATGCGGCAAGCAGTAGAAGCAGCGAAAGTTACAACGGTCAGTAACGGACACGCGCAGGTCGCGTATCTGTCGCCCGTATGAATCTTTAAGTGCGCCGATCATAATTTAAGATCAAGAAAATGGAACGGTAAACCGATTCCTTAACTCAATCAGTTTCGATTCGCCCCTCTTATGTTACGCTGCTTTGACGCGCGCTTCCAAGCCGCTAGAATTTGACGAGTTTGTGAATTGATTAAACGACAGTATAAATCCGGCGAGGGATATTTCATAACTGCCGTGACTGATTAATCGCTTTAGCTTAAGTCTCACAATTGATTAAACCCAAACTAACGAGGAAACATGGGTCTTGCCCGAAAGCGTTGACCGTCTTATTACCGCCAAACGACCTGCGAGCTTGCCTCTGATGCGGCAACACTGGGGCAAGCTGCTGTTTATGCATTGGACGATTCCGGTTGCCGCTTTGCGCCCGTTGATTCCCTCGCGCTTAGCGATTGACACTTTTGAAGGCACGGCATACATCGCCATCGCGCCGTTTACGATGTGGGGCATCCGACCCGTCTGCGCGCCCGGCGTGCCCGGTTTGCGCGCGTTCCATGAACTCAATGTGCGCACTTACGTGCATCTCGACGGCGTGCCCGGAGTCTGGTTTCTGTCTTTGGATGCGAACAACGTGGTCGCAGTTTGGGCGGCGCGTAGTTTCTTTCATCTGCCTTACTTCAACGCCCGCATGACGCTTGAGCAGCGTGGACGTGAAATCATTTACGCTTCGCATCGCACGCACGCCGACGCTGCGCCTGCCGCCGACTTTGAAGCGACATGGGGATTTGGCGATCCGCTGCCCCGTTCGCAGCCCGGCTCGCTCGAATTCTTTCTCACCGAACGCTACTGCCTCTACGCGGCGCGTTGGAATAGACTTTATCGCTGTCGAATTTTTCATCGCCCATGGACGTTGCAAAAGGCAGAGTTGGTATCATACGAATCGAGCATGATCGAATCTCACGGGCTGCCGAGTCCGCATGGCGAACCGCTTCTGCATTACGCCGATGCTTTAGAAACAAACATCTGGCCTTTAGAGCGCATGTGATTCGCTATCACATATTATTTCGGGAAGCGTTGAGGGATTGATCGCCCAAGCTTTGAACACTGAGAACTAAAACCCCGTAAAGCTGAATTGCGATTTAATGTTTGAGCGTTTGACGAATTTCTCTCAAGATTAAATCTTGAAAGTAGAGTCTTTATTATCGTTCGCTTGCACAAGCAAAGCCACCGCGTTGCGTTGAAGTCCGTGAAGCTTGGCACGCTTGACGGGGCTACGGCGAAAGCGCGCGGCGTGTTCGTCAGGCGTGAGTTCAATAACCCTAAGAAGCGGTAATGATGTTTCGTTGAGGCGCGGCTCGAAAGCGGTTTCGGTCGTCGGTCGCTCAAAACGATTCCAAGGGCAGACATCTTGGCAGATGTCGCAGCCGTAGAGCCAGCCTTGCTGATTGGCAGTGATCAGTTCAGGCAATTCATCTCGGCGCAATTCAATCGTGCCGTATGAGATGCAACGATTGGAATCAACCACGCGCGCTTCCGTGATCGCATTTGTCGGGCAGGCTTCGAGACAGAGCGTACACGTGCCGCAATGATCTTCAACGATCTCTGTGTCATATTCCAAATCCAAATTCAAAACGAGTTCGCCCAAGAAAACCCATGAGCCGTATTCGCGCGTAATCAGATTCGAGTGTTTGCCAAGCCAGCCGAGTCCGGCGCGCACCGCCCATGCCTTATCCATTGCGGGTTGCGCGTCAACGCAAACCTTGCCCTCCGCCTCCGGCCACTGCTCTTTGATCCAAGCAAGCAAGCTTTTAAGTTTCGCGCCGAGCACATCGTGATAATCGTCGCCCCACGCATAGCGCGAGATTTTGCCTTGCGCCGGATCGTCTCTATGTTCATGCGGCGTGTAGTAGTTAAGTGCGACCGAGACGACGGAGCGCGCATCAGGCAAGATAAGGCGCGGATCGGTGCGGCGCAAAAGGCTCTCACGGTCGCGCGCCATCCACTGCATCTCGCCGTGGAATCCGCGCCGCAGCCATTCTTCTAAACGCGCGCGTTCTTCCTCTAAGCTTTCGGCGCGAACAACCCCGACTTTGTCGAAGCCTTCAGCAAAAGCTCGCGCTTTAATTTTCGCCGCGCGCGAAGTGCTCTGTTTGGTATCTTGCTCAATCGCCAACATAAAATTGAAATCCTTGCGCGCCGTAATTTTACATCGCGCCGGAACTTTATCGAAACCCCCGCGTGCGCGATGTGCGAACTCATAATTAACAATTGCGAGTCAACGTTAAGCTTGCGTGCGTTTATTTCGCCACTGATTATAAAAAAGATTTACAGGGCTTGCATACAAGCAGCGCAAACGCTAATCTAAATACGGGCGTAAGCTTCCCTCCCTTTAATTCAAGCTTGCGCCGAAAAAGACGTTTTGAATTCTCTCCGCACGACCCCTGATAATTTTCAAACCCCCAAACATCTAGAGAGCGTCCATATGATTGCAGGCGCCAATGAAGGAAAAGGAAAATTGCAAACCAACGTAGCTTTGCCGCCGGGTAAACACGAAGCGGACGCTCTGCGACAAAAAGCGGGACAGCTTTTGTTCATCGGGCTGCCGGGAACAAAGCTTGATCGCCACACGCGCGAACTACTCTATGAAGTGCAACCCGGCGGCGTGATCCTCTTCGGGCGCAACATCGAATCGCCCGCCCAAGTCGCCAACCTCACGACGCAGATACGCGACGCGCTCGGTCATCGTGTGATCATCGGAATTGATCAGGAAGGCGGACTTGTAGATCGCTTCCGCGATATTTGCGAGCCGATGCCCTCGGCGAAATCAGTTCGCAACGCGGCAAGTTCCGTCCTCGCTGAAAAATTCGGTGAACTCTCGGCGCGCGCCCTGCGTGTGCTCGGCTTCAACATGAACTTCGCGCCCGTCTTGGATTTAGGCGGCGGCAACGAAGAGAACGGCTTACGCGCCAGAACTTTCGGCTCACAACCTTCGGTCGTCTCGCGCCTCGCCGGAGCTTACCTCGACGGACTCCAGCGCAACCGCATCATCGGCTGCGGCAAACACTTTCCCGGCCTTGGCGGATCACAAGTTGATTCGCATCGGCGGCTTCCGGTCGTCACGCATTCGTGGCAATGGATATTCGAGCGCGACCTTGTGCCGTTTATGGATTTGATGTCGCATCGTCCGGGCGAGCGGCTGCATTCGATCATGATCAGCCATGCCGCTTTCCCTGAAGTCTCCGAATTCCTCCAAGAGTGGTTTCGCCGCACACAGGAACTTCCCGCGCTCGATGCGCTTCATCAACTGCCTGCGACCGTTAGCAACAACGTCGTGATGCGCCTCTTGCGTCAAGCTCTCAAGTTCGACGGACTCGTGATCACAGACGACATGGAGATGGGCGCGGTCGTGCAAACATTGTCTGTCGCGGAAGCATCCTTGCGCGCCATCGAAGCCGGATCAGATATGGTCTTGATCTGCGAAAAGGAAGCAAACTTCGTCGCCGCGCGTGATCTCATTGTCGAGGCGGTCAAAGAAAATCGCATCGCTGCTTCAGCGCTCGATAAAGCTTCGGAGCGCATCGAACGTGTGATTACGCTCGCGGGCGAAGCCGAGCCGTTTGATGAAGACGAGTTTGACAAAGTGTGCGACGAGATCACAAAGTTGAAGGACGAATTGAAAGCGGCGGAAGACACGGGCGAGTACACGCCGCTTTACGGCACTGAGGAAGGCGACGAACGACGTTCATCGAATTTCTAAAGCTATGATCATCGAGGAATTCATCGTCACACCTTTTCAACAAAACGCGCGCATCATTGCGTGCGAGAAAACTCGACAAGCGATCTGCATTGATCCGGGCGAGCCTGCGCCGGAGATCATCGAAGCGATTGAGCGTCACGGTTTAAATCTGCAAGCCATCGCGTTGACGCACGCGCATATGGATCACATCGGTGGCGTGAGTTGGCTTAAGAGTTTGAAACCGGAAGCGGAGATCATTCTGCACGAAGCGGACGCGGCGAGTTATCACGCGCTGCCGGAGCAACCCGCGTGGCTGGGAATTCCGCGTGCGCAGTGGGCGATGTACGGCGTTGAGTTTGAAAAGCCGCCCGCGATTGATCGTTATTGGAGTAAAGGTGAGATTTACGCGGTCGGCGAGTTGGCTTTCAAAATTTTGCATTGCCCCGGACACGCGCCGGGTCACGTCGTGTTGTTTGAAGAAAAGGAAAGGGTGGCGATTGTCGGCGATTGTTTGTTCGCGGGTTCAATCGGGAGAACCGATTTGCCGTTTGGCTCGATGGAAGATTTGATGGATTCGATTGTAAATAAAATTCTGCCGCTCGGCGATGACGTGCGCGCCTTAACCGGACACGGCGCGAACACAACTATCGGACACGAGCGGCTCACGAATCCGTTTCTCACCGGCGCTTACGCATTATGATCGCTTAACACCGACGGCAGAACCGAAGAGATTAGCTTACTTTCTTGCGGGAAGTTTCATACTTCCGCCCTCCTGTTTTGCTTCCTACACGCCTTCCTTTTTATTTTCCGGCTTGTGTAGATTGCTGTCCTTGATTTTTTCCCATTCATCCCGCGCCGCGCCGCTTAATTGGCTCGGCAAAGTATCAACCGATATGGCGTATTGAGTGCAGAACTCACGCCACAAAACGAAACGCGCATCGAGATTTCCCGTTTCAGGGGTAACAGGATCGGCGCTCGGCGTTGTTGCAGGTAGTGAGGTTGCATCGGCAGTTGGTGTTGCCGCTGCTTCTGCTGCAGCCGCTGCAGCCGCTTGAGCTGCGACAGCGGCTTGCGCCGCCGCTTCCGCCGCTGCTTGCGCCGCTGCTGCTGCATCCGCGACG
>JACDAW010000518.1 GCA_013695245.1 Pyrinomonadaceae bacterium
CGATCACCTTGTAACCATTCATATACTTCGCCACCGAGCGGGCAGCTTCATCAATGAAACGCAGATCGGCCGAGCCGTCTTCGTTCGGCGGCGTGCCAACGGCAAGGAAAATTACCAGCGACTCCTCTACCGCTCTCTTAATATCGGTTGTGAAATCCAACCGTCCCGCTTGAACATTCTTTGCAACGATGGTGTCGAGTCCGGGTTCATAAATCGGAATGAAGCCATCGGAGAGACGCTTGATCTTCTCGCTGTCCACATCAACGCACGTCACGTCAATGCCAAACTCGGCGAAACATGCCCCTGTTACTAACCCGACATAGCCTGTGCCGATTACCGAAATGTGCATTTAGATAAACCTCTGCCGGAATTAAAACTATGCCCACACAAAAAGCTTGCGGGTCACGCGGAAGTTTCCAATGCGTGACCCGCAAGGTCAATGTTAAGGGTTGGTTACGACGATAAACCGCTCGCCGAAGCTACCGGGAAACATTTCCGCCGAAAGCTTACTGAACGGGGCTGATGATCACGCCGCCGCCTTGGGTGACGTTGATGTCGCTGTTATCGCTGACGGTCGCATAGACGGCCGCCGCGATTGCGCCACCGGCTGCCAGAAGCAACGCTGCGAGAGCACCGCCGCCGATGCTACGCAAACCTTCGGTTTGCAAGCGCGTGCAACGCGTTCCCGGAGCAGCCTGACCAGCCGTGTCTTGATTACCGGCGGCGATCTGCTTGGTTTCGCTGCCAGCGCGTAACTCGACTTGACCGGCGTGCGTTGACACCTGCGTGTTGCCGCATTCGACGTTGACGCTAAAGTTAGAAGCTTGCACGGCGTCAGCGACGACCACGCCATCTTTCGTCGTCAGGTTAGCGGTCATGCCCTGCATCGTCATCACGCGCGCGCGCCCGGCGTCGAGCGCCGCCATGATGCCGGTTTCGTTGAAGCTGACTTTCATGGTTGTGTTCGGCATTAACTCGACGCGGCCGAGTTTGCCGAGGTTGACGATGGCGCTTGATTTCTCCGCCGTCGTGATGGTGCTGTCCGAAAACACGGTCGCACCGCTGATTGCTTTCGCGCCGTCCACCATGACATTGCCCGAAGCGGTTAACTCACCCGAAGGACGCTGTTGCCCTTGAGCTGGTGCCGCCAGCGCAACCATCGAGGACATACTCAACATCGCCATCAAAGTTAGAATGGCGAGCGAGCTACGGCTCCAAGTTCTGCTGATCATTAATTCTCCTCCCGTAGAGTGAAACAAAAGTTTAAGAGCGCTGGAACAAGCCTTCAGTGACCTGCTCAGGAACGAATTTTCATTTCTGTCTGCTGCGTCGTTTGGAAATTCGCTGGCGCGCCCGCAAAGTAATTCCCCGAAAAACTGGCTTGAGTGCCACTGGGGCTTCTATGTCATTGGCTTTTTTACACGAATTGCCGTGCGGTGTCAATAAACTTTTACGTTAAATTCGCTTTGCGACCACAAGTTTTTCGTTATTTTCACGGTAAACGAACGTGTTTCACGCTGCGCCAAGCAGGTCTCCGATCCTCAGCGCTTAAAGAGATACGCGCTTTCCACGAGCCGCCCCCCTCTGTTTGCGCTGTCGCTTACCGCGAACTGTCGGCGACGGCGTTCGCCCCGGCTCGTCACCGTATCGCTCCAGATCGCGGCTCCAGCATACTCGCCTTTCTTATTTAAAGCATAGAAATTTACGTCAATATCTTCTAATTTTCTCCGATCATTGCCGTAGCGGGCAGCAATCAATTTGAGCGCATCGAGGCAGGCTTGTTCAGGCGAGCGCCCTTGCCGCATGTATTCGACGACGGTGCGCGCGCCGTTAATGTAGATAACTTCCTCGCCGCGACCCGTCGAACCCGCCGCGCCCGTGTCGTTATCAACGTAAAGGCCGCAGCCGATTAACGGCGAATCCCCGACGCGACCCGGAATTTTCCACGCCAAACCGCTCGTTGTCGTCACGCCGCTGATGTCGAAGCTCGAATCGAGGGCGATGCAGTTAATCGTCCCCGTCGGCGGGCGTCGCGCCACCTCGTCAGCCCACGCGAGAACGGCATCGCGTCGCTTTGCGTCGCCCTGCGAATATTCATCGGCCAGACGGAAGCTTGACGACTGCTCGCGTTGCCGCCTCTCCCCAGCAGGCGAAGCCGGTTGCGGCATGTAAGGACTCGGGCCCCATTTATCGGTATTCGACAGTCCTTCCTTCCAGCGCATCCACGCGATGCGCGATTCTTCTGTGAGCAAATTCACGTCTTCAAATCCTTCGGCGGTGGCGAATTCGCGCGCGCCCTGCCCGACGATCAGAATGTGGTCGGTGCGTTCAAGAACGGCGCGGGCGACTTTCGACGGCGTGCGCACGCCGCGCAAGGAAGCGACCGCACCCGCGCGCCGTGTCGGGCCGTGCATCACGGACGCATCGAGTTCAACGTCGCCGCGTTCGTTCGGCAAGCCACCGTAACCGACCGAATTGTCCTTCGGATCAAGTTCGACGATGTTGACGCCTTCAATCACGGCATCAAGCGTATCCGCTCCGGCGCGTATTCTCTCGACGGCTTTCGCCACGGCCGCCATGCCGTTCGCGCTTGAAACCGCAAGCGGCGGAGTCGCGCGACGCTGCGAGGAATCACTTTGTCCCGCACCTGTGTTTTGCGCCGGAGCGTTCGCACCTAATTCGACGCCGAGCGCGGCAACGCTCAAACCGACGGCGGCCGAGCCTATGAATTTTCGACGGCTATCGTCCATGTTTCACCTTTTGTTTTTAATGGTAAGGCGCCTTGCAAATTCGCGGCGCGAGTCAAAGCCTGTTGCGCGATGAAAGACAGATAGTAGCAGATTTCATGCCGCCTACCCCAAATATTTATCAGGCATTGGTGAGCAGCTTAAAGCTTGCGGGCTTCGCGCTGGAGTTGCGGAACGTGGCGGAGTTTGCCGAGCAAGCTCAGGTGAGCGCGCTGAGTAAACACATCGTAGCCGTTGCGCTCTATTTCATCGAGAATCTTCGCATACAATCTGGCAGCGAGCAGCACGGTAAAACGCGCGTCCTGTTCGAGCAGCGGAATCCCCCCTTCGGCTTCACGGTAGAGAGAGCGCGCGCGTTCAATTTCAAAGCGCATCAGGCGACGAAAGTTTTCGTTCACTTTACCGCTCAAGAGTTCGCTTTCGGTATAATTGAATTGTCGCAAATCCTCTTGCGGAAGATAGATGCGCCCCGCGCGTGCGTCCTCGCCGATGTCGCGCAAGATGTTGGTCAGTTGCATCGCGTAGCCGAGCGCTTCGGCGTGAACGAGCGTTTCGGGCATCGTGTAGCCGAAGATTTCCGACGACATCAGCCCGACAACCGACGCCACGCGGTAGCAATAGACGCGCAACTCTTCCCACGACGCGTAACGCTTCGTGTGCGTGTCCATCAACACGCCGCGCATTAGTTCCAGTGGCAATTCTTGTTTGATCGGATAACGCTCCAGCATATCGCGCCACGCGACGAGAACGGGCGAAGAAACGGTTTTGCCGCGATAGACATTGTCGAGCGCGTCTTTCCATTTCTCAATCGTATCTATAATTCCATCTTTGTTTTCCGCATCAACTTCATCAACCGCATCATCAACGTGGCGGCACAAAGCATAGACGGCGTAGATCGCGCGACGCTTGTGGCGCGGCAGGAAACGCGCGCTGAAGTAGAAACTCTTGGCGTGAACGCGCGCCGTCTGCTGGCAGTAACCGTATGCCCGTTCGACCGCTTCCCTGTCGGCGGCTGGAATTAAAGATTGCGCGGCGGTTGAAGACATATGAGCAGCGATGTTGAGAAGACTTTGCGCCAAACTATTGGTTCGCTCGAAGATCAAGCTTTCAGCTTCGACGCGTGGCGATATAATCGGACAGTTGGCCGAGCAGACGCGACGCGCGACTATCGCCGAATTCTTCGGTGAGCGCGCGTTTAGCTTCAGCGACAAGTTGATTCGTGCGCTGTATCGCGTCTGAAGCTCCGCGCGCGGAGGCAAAGGTTGCGCGCCGCGCGCCATTCATTGCCAGCGCTTCGTCCTCCGATAAATCGAGCACATCGTCAATCGTCTGGTAGGCATCGCCGAGCTTTTCGGCGAAGCAAGTTAAAGCACTTAATTGCTTTTCGTTTGCGCCGGAAAGAATCGCTCCCAAGCGCAACGCGAGTCGCATCAATGCCGACGTTTTAAGATTGCGCACCTGATCGGAAGACGCACGCGCGCCGCTTCCATCACCAATCGCCAAATCAACGGTTTGACCAACGACCATCCCATTCGCGCCGATGCAGGCGACCAACTCACGGTGCGCTGTAATGGCGTGCCGGTAATTCAAATCGTTTGAGTCGAACATCAAACCATACGACGCGTTCATAAGAGCGAGCGCGGCGAGCACGGCGAGACCTTCGCTGTAACGCAAATGCAGAGTAACTTGACCGCGCCGCTCCGTAGCATTGTCCATGCACGGCAAGTCGTCGAAGATGAGCGAGCTGGTGTGAACGAATTCGACGGCCGCGGCCGCTTGAAGAACTTGCGAAGCGCGTCCCCCCACTGCTTCCGCGCCGAGCAGTGTCAACACGGGACGCAAACGTTTACCGCCCGGAAACAGAGCGTAACGTAAAGCATCGTTAAAATCCGCGCCGTCCCGCGCCGTGGCAAGCGGCAGATTTTCGATCAAAGCTTGCTCGATCTGCGGGCGGGCGTCTTCGACAAAGTCCCACAAGTCTGCGCTCTTTGCTGGCGACGGAAAGCTCATGCTCAAGTTTACAGGGAATGCTTTAACAAAACTATCGTTTGAATTTAACCGAAGTGTGAAACTTGCGAGGCACTTTACCTTTTGGATTTTGCTTCTTGGTAAAATTGGCGGCTGCGTTCCGCCAATTCGACAGGAACGATCACGCGAAACGGATGCTTGGCGACAAACGATGGCACGCGACGCACCTGCGCGCCGAGCCGATTCAAAACGACGGACGCGTTTTCATCATCAATCTCTTCAACCCCAAAACTCTCGGCCGCGCGCTTAAGCGCCCCGCGCAAACGATCAAGCGGCAGATCGCGTTCGGCTAAAACCTTGCCGCGCGCCTGAAATTCGCCGAGCGCGAAACTTACCACGTGCTCGTAGTCCGCCGCGCTCGTCCCACGCTGCTCGTTTTGCCCTTCAAAAAGTGTCGGCTGGCGCATCTCGCTTTCAACAAAACGGAAATTCAAACTCGCTTCTCAGGGCGTTCTCGCACGGCGCGGACGTATGGTCTCCTCCGATGGCGAATTGTTAGTTTGTGCGGAGGAAGAACGAAGATTCGTCGTTGATGCTTCTGCGCGCCCGTCATTTTGCTTCATCAGTTCGGCTTGCTCGTAAACGTCGAGCCGCGCGAAAACGAAAAATATTTCTCCGGCGCGCACCGTGCTCAAAAATCTGAACGTATTATTGATTACCGCTCCAGCGCGCAGATTCTCGGTCTTCGGCAACGGATCAAATATATTTTTAAATTCGTCGCGCGTCACGGCTTCGAGTTCCGGCAAATAGTCGTTTCCGGTTTCGCGTGCGATGCGAATAGCAGACGATCTAAGCGCGCGAATACGATTTAAGTTTCGACGGTAATAAGTTGAGCTAATCTCGCGGCGACTCCCGCGGTCGTCAACCACCTCTTGCTCGGCTTTCAAGTATCCGAGATAAGCCTGCACGACGGGGCCGAACTCCGCGTTCTGCGCCGCCCGCCGGACTTGCGCCGTCGCCAGCTCGTTCATCGCAACGAGCATCAGCACCGCGAAACCAAGTTTAAGAAAACCTCTCAGCACTTTCATAACTCTTGAATACCGTCGTCGCTCGCCGCTTCTATTCTCGAAAGCAGCATCAAACACAACTGCAAGAAAGTTTACCACAAGCGTTGCTTGTCCGTCGCAGTCAACGCAAAGCGAGAGGTTAAAGCGATTGCGCTCCGTCAAGAAGCGATGTTACATTTTGCTTTAGTGTTGAGGTTAACAGCGAGTTTATTATGACAAGCGAAAACACGGCGGGACAAAGCAAGCAAGTGGCTTTAGGCGTCACCGGCGGCATCGCCGCTTATAAAACCGTCGAGATTCTACGCGAATTGCAAAAAAATGGTTGCCGCGTGCGTGTGTGCATGACGCCGCGCGCCTGCGAATTCATTCAACCGCTCACCTTCCGCGCAATCTCCGGCGAGCACGTCGTTGTTGATGATTACTCGCCTGACAATCCTGATCCAATCGCGCATATCACCTTTTCGCAAACAGTTGATCTGCTCATCGTTGCGCCTGCCACTGCCAACACCATCGCCAAGTTTGCAAGCGGCATTGCCGACGACTTTTTAACCTCAACTTATCTCGCTTCGACCGCGCCCGTCGTTGTCGCTCCGGCGATGAACACGACGATGTGGCTGCATCCGGCGACCGCGCGCAATCTTAAACGATTGCGCGACGACGGCGTAACGATTATCGAGCCGGAAGAAGGAATAATGGCGTGCGGCACGACGGGGCCGGGGCGTTTGGCCGATCCACAACTAATCGTTCGCGCCGCGCTTGAGATTCTTGAAAACGGTAAACAAACACGCCCGTCTGATCTCTTCGGCGAGCGTGTTTTGATTACCGCCGGTGCGACGCGCGAAGAAATTGATCCCGTGCGCTTTCTCTCGAATCGCTCGTCGGGACGGATGGGTTTTGCGCTGGCGGAGGCTGCACAATCGCGTGGCGCGGAAGTCACCCTCGTTGCGGGCGCGACAACGGCCGAAGTTCCGGCGAACGTGCGCGTGCTTCGCGCGACAACGGCGGAAGAGATGCGAGCGCGTGTGCTAGAGGAGATTTCTAACTCAACGATCTTTATCGGCGCAGCGGCCGTTGCCGATTATCGTCCGATTACTCGCCTCGCCGAGAAGATCAAAAAAAGCGACGGGCACTTCACGCTCACACTAGAACCAACGCCCGACATTCTCGCCGAAGTTTCGCGCACGCGTCATGAGGGCTTGCTCGTCATCGGATTCGCCGCCGAAACGATTGACGTTGTGCGGCACGCGCGCGAGAAACTCAAACGAAAAAATCTCGATTGCGTTGTCGCTAACGATGTCACTTCCGACGGCGCAGGCTTTGATGTTGAAACGAATATCATTACGATCATCAAGCCCGATGATGCTGCGCCCGTCACCTTGCCTGTGATGTCGAAACTCGACGCGGCGCATCGTATCCTGAATGAGATTAAAGATTTGCGCGCGACCCGTGACGGCGCATTGAAAGAAGGTCAAAGCATCGCCCGCGCGTAAGGGTCGCAACTTAGATTTTCATATCAAACACCACTGCAACCGTCGCGGGCAAAGCGAAGGGTGTATTATCATTAAAACCCGATGAGCGATGTAGGACAATTAAGAGCGACTCTTGCTGAAATTGCGGCTGATATTTCCGAGTGTGCCGATTACGCGCGCGAACTTGGCATCGAGACGATTGAGGGCGTACCGCACGAAGATTCAACTCCTTCCCAAGCGACACAAGTAAACGTCACTTCGCCCGCGCTTTCCAAAGCTCTGGAGCGAAACGCAAGAGGCGCGACAACCTCGAACACAAACTTGCCCGCGCCGACTTCTGCGAGCGCGCTTGCAGGTCAAACGGCGAACGCCTCTCTCATCAGAGAAGCGCCGCCAGCTTCACTAACGCCGATGGCTACACGAAAAACAAAGAAATACCCGGACGACAATCCTCCTCCGCCACAAGAGACATTGTTTGGCGAAGTGACGCCGCAGGACGATAAAAGCCTTCCGCGTTCAAACGAAACTTTAGAAGACATCCGCACCGACATCGGCGAATGTATGCGCTGCCCGCTCTGCTGTCAGGGACGCACACACGTCGTCAATAGCGAAGGCAACAAAGGAGCGCGTTTAATGTTTGTCGGCGAAGCTCCGGGTGCGGATGAAGACGCGAGCGGACGGCCTTTTGTCGGTCGCGCGGGTCAACTCTTAAATAAAATCATCGAAGCCATCGGCATGAAGCGCGAAGACGTTTTCATCGGCAACGTCAATCGCTGCCGCCCGCCGCAAAACCGCACGCCCACGCCCGCCGAAGCGAAAATCTGCAAACCGTTTCTGCTGCGCGAAATCGCCGTCGTCAAACCGGATGTAATAGTTGTGCTCGGCAACACGGCGATGAAAAATCTGCTCGACACCAAGGAAGGCATCACGAAACTGCGCGGAGAGTTTCAAGATTATCGCGGCATCAAGGTGATGCCCACCTTCCATCCTGCATACCTTCTGCGCGATCCAACGAAGAAGCGCGAGACGTGGGACGACATGAAGAAAGTAAGGGATTATTTGAGCGGCAAGGCGAAGTAATATTTACAGATGAATAATAAATAGAAGTTGTCTCGCATTACGTCGCAGAGTGCTTTGATGTTGCGATCTGCATATCCTGCCATAAGCGAGTTGGGATGAGACCATGATGTCAGCTCTTAATAATTATTCAGCGATTAAGAACAGGAATCTTAGAGACAAGATTCAAGAAGAATTGCGGGAGTGTACGCATCTGCAAGAAGCAGCACAAAAATGCGCCCGCCTTTTCTATGAGGAGTTTCAGGAATCTGTTGTTCTCACCCGACTGTTCGTGACGCTTCCCTTTAAGGACTTGCCAGCCAGAGACAAAACTTTTGTCTCCGACCTCGCCAGCTTGAGAGAAATTACGAATCTACTAACCGATAAGACGCCCGTGCTATCACTTTTGGGAACTTGTGGGTTACGGGCTGAATGGAACGAACGCTATAAATCTCAAGGGCACTTGGGTATCCCCCTTGTGTCAGCGAGTTTTGTTGAGTCAATTCCGATGGTGTCGCGCCTGATGAGTGATATGGGGATTGGCTTGGACTGGTTCAACGAGTGGGAGCCAAATCTTGTTATCAAGAGTTTAGGACGTAGCGCGGGGGTGTTTTACGTGCGCGATGCAAAGACGCGGGTTGATCAGCAGAACAGGAAGATCGTGTCAGCACAGGATTTTGTTGCAGCTCACGACATCAAAACGGTCTTCGGCTTAGGCGGAAGCTATCTGAACGGTAGCTTCGTCACCATAATAATTTTTACGAGGGAGTTTGTAGAGCAGTCACAGGCTGAAGGATTTATGTTATTAGTGAACGCTTTCAAGATTGCAACAATGAGATTAGTCATGCAAGGAGCGATATTCGCCTGAAATGATTCGCACATCAATCATTTCTCCTTTGCCTTTTCTTTACACTCGATTTCATGAACTCTCAAGAATCTTTTCTCTTCGACAAATCTACTTCGGCCGCCGATGAGACGCTCGACGAGATCAACGCCGAGTTGCTGCAACGCGCGAAGCAGTTGCCGCAATTTGCGGATCGCATTTTTATTTTCGGCGAAGGCAAGCCGGGCGCACGTGTGGCGGTCGTCGGCGAATCGCCGGGCGCGCCGGATATTGATTCGGGTCGTCCGTTTATGGGCCCCGCAGGCGAGATGTTGACGCGCATCCTCGCGGCCATCGGATTGGCGCGCGCCGATTGCTACCTTACAAACACCGTCAAAATGATCTCGACTGGCGATGAAATGAGCACGGATGTTCTTTCATTCTTCGCGCCTTACCTGCACCGCGAACTCGCCGCCGTGCGTCCCCGCGTTGTGATTTCTTTCGGCAACACGCCGACGCGCGCTCTTCTCTCAACTAAACAACCGATCTCAAAACTTCGCGGCGAGTTTCACGATTATCGCGGCATGAAATTGATGCCCACGTTTAATCCAGCTTACCTGCTGCGCGACCCGACGAAGAAGCGCGAGGTATGGGAAGACATGAAAAAGGTGCGCGCCTTTCTTGCCGAGTCTTAAATCCCGCTCGCCACTTGCAAAAGTTTCCTTCTTTGAC
>JACDAW010000355.1 GCA_013695245.1 Pyrinomonadaceae bacterium
GCGCTCCATGAGATCGCGCGCGCCGGAGAAGGCTCAATGCGCGACGCGCAATCAGCGTTCGATCAAGTAATCAGCTTTAGCACGAATGATACGATCACGACGGAAGACGTTGAAACGGCGCTCGGCATTGCAGGCGCGGAGATGCTTGCGCGCATCGTGCGTGCTATCGCGGATGAGAAACCCGTCGAAGTTCTGCAAGTCGTTGACGACTTGGCGATGCGCGGGCACGACTTCCGCAATTTCTGCCGCGACCTGCTCACTTACCTCCGCGATCTGCTTGTCGCCAAAGTCGGGCGTCTCGAAGCGGATGAGATAGGGCGCGACGGAAACTCAGGCGCGGCGGAGATGCGCGCATTTATTGATACTTTTTCAGAATCCGACCTCGTGCGTTTCTTTCACAGCTTAACGGAGACGGAGAAACTTTTACGCGAAAGCGCGCACCCGCGTTATCAATTGGAGATCGGTTTAGTAAAACTCGTCGAGATGCGACGACTCATACCGCTCGCCGCGCTTGCCGAACGTCTCCGCGCGCTCGAAGAAGCTCTACGCGACGGAACTACTGCGCCCGCCGGAAGCAGCAACGATCCGCCCCTTGCTGGCTCGACTCCTTCATCCAACACACCGCCACGCGGCGAGACAACGCGCGGGCAAAGCAGGAGCGCAAGAAGCGGCTCAACCTTTACTGCGAACGACGCGCCACGTGCAACGCAAAGCGACAGCGAAACACGCACCGCGACGCCTGAAAAAACTCACGCGAGCAGTTTAAATTCAAATTCCAACAATTCCTCGCCGTCTCCACCTTCCGCCGACAACAACGATTGGTTTGCGCCGACAGCAAACGCGCCCGCGCTGAAGCTTGTATCTGCACAGACGCCCGCGCAGAACCCCAACGACTCGAAATTAAATGCTTTCCTGCCCGCCGGAAAAGAAGATCGCATTGAAGGTCGCCCGCTTCCCGCGAGCGTTGACACAGCAAGCTCAGACATCGTCGAACGTATCAAGACGATGCTCGAAGATCGTCGTCGCCCATTCCTCGCCATCGCCCTCGAAGGCGCGCACAAAGTTTGCTTCGCCGGAGACGAATTGCAGATCGAATATGCACCCGAAGTGAAACACCTGCGCGACAATCTGGCGAAACCCGACAGCATAGGCATCCTGCGCGACATCTGCCGTGAGATCGAGGGGCGCGACATGGGCGTGCGGATCGGCATCAGCAGCACGAATGATGCAAGCGATGAGCAGCCTTCTACAGCGCAGGAGTCCGTTGACGAACAAACAGAGTTGCGCCAGATTGCCGAGAGCCATCCAGATGTGCAGCAAATGTTACGCACCTTCCGTGCCGAGATCGTTGACGTGCGGCGCATCGATCCTAATGAGCAGTAAACCTGATAGAGTGCAGTGTATCAGTTATTATACTGCTGGTTGGTTGTACAAATTAGGAGAAGATATGTCAGTTTGGACAGAGGTCGATTATGTTGGAATGCTTGAACGGCTGCTAGGTCATGTCGGTAGTGAGTTTGGCATCAGTTTTAGTCGTTATTCGTTCGGTAAGTTTCAGAGTAAGGAATATAGGCTGGGCGATTGGACGTTTGATTATGATTCTTTCTTTCAGGTAAGGCTGTGCCGCTGGTTCAATTCTGTGGATTCTAGTTGTGAGAGAGTGCCAAGTCCAACTCCAATCGTGATGCCTGAAGCGGAAGCAAAGTTTGAAGATGTCTTAAGGGAAGGAGTTAAGACTTTGCTGCAACGTGAGTCGCCTAGCAATACCTAAACGGCTTCCCATAAGTTATTTGTGCTGACTACCTAATAGCATTCCCTCATATGATGCTTTGTCCCTTCACATTGAATGCTAGTTATAGGCTGCTTAATTCTGGCATTGGGTATTTAGTAGTTTGTATCTACTCAGCCGAAAAGTTTATTTTGATCAGCAAGGAGCAACCATTATGGTAACCAGAGAAGATATTGTTGCTGAAATTCAGAAAGTACCGGAAGAGCGTCTCGATGAGTTGTACCTCATCATTAAAAATTATGAGAAGAAGAGTGAAGAGAATGACGCGGAGCAAAGCGTGATGGCGAAGTTGCGAGAGATAAAGATTTCAGCCTCGCCGGACTTTTCGATCAAGGCAAACTTGTATGATCTAGAGGAACGGAATGCCGAGTAGAATTTTCGTGGATACTTCGTTCGTGCTTGCTTTGATTAACGAGCGGGATCAGTATCACGCGCAAGCCGAATCGCTCTCCTACAAGTTTGAAAATTTGCTTCTCATTACTACCGATGCGGTTCTCCTTGAAATTGGCAATGCTTTAGCCAAAGATTTCAGAGAAGAAGCGGTTACAGTTATCAAAGTGCTCCGAAACTCGAAAAGAGTTGAGACGATGAAGATAGATGAAAAGCTGTTTGAAAAGGGCTTAGAAGTTTATGCGAAGTACGCTGATAAAAAGTGGGGCTTGGTGGATTGCATTTCGTTTGTGGTGATGCGGGAAAACGGGATCACAGAAGCATTGACCTTCGACGGAGATTTCGCTCAAGCGGGATTTACAGTTGTGAACAAATAAGCGAACGTTTGCGTATAGTTTTCTACGGAGGTTTTAGAAAAAAATGCGCGATCCATTCTTGGCGGGACTGCTTAGTTTCTTTGTGCCCGGCGTCGGGCAGCTTTATAACGGTCAAATCTTGAGCGGCATTCTGTGGCTCATCTTCACGCCCGGTTTCTGGCTCGGCACGGGCGGCACGCTTGGCTGGGTGTGTCACATTATTGCCGCCTACACCGCTTACCATTACGCGCAGGCGCATCGCGTGCGTCGTGCCGATTGGTAAGGCGCATGGCTCTTAGGTAAAAGAATTTCGTCTGCGCTCGCCGCGCGTGTTATCCTTGCTCGCCAAAAAGGAGAGCAACATTCGTGAGCAACGGAACACAGGGAAGCGATGGCGGCGATGCCAACCAGACGGAGCTTGAAGCGAAGCGCGCCGTGATCGAAGACGCGCTCGTGCGTCTCGCCGATGAACGTATCATTGAGCGCATTTGGGAGCGCGACGCGAGCGTTTGGACGAGGGAAGAATCCGGTCAGAAGATTATTAAGAATGCGCTTGGTTGGTTGAATTCAGTTGAGTTTGTGCGCGAGCGGTTAAGCGACTTGCAGGCGTTTGCCGATGAAGTGCGCGCGGCGGATTTTAAGCGCGTGATGGTGCTCGG
>JACDAW010000071.1 GCA_013695245.1 Pyrinomonadaceae bacterium
GGCACACTCAACGCCGTCGCCGCGCAACTGATCGGTAAAGATAAGCTCTTTGGCGTGCTGCCGCTCGGCACACTTAATCACTTTGCAAAGGATTTGAAAATACCTCTCGACATTGAAGAGGCGGCGCACACGATTACCAACGGGCGCGTTTTGGAAATTGATGTCGGCACGGTTAACGGTAAAGTTTTTCTTAACAATTCGAGTCTTGGACTCTACCCCCGCATTGTGCGTGAGCGCGAGCGGCAGCAGGAGCGACTCGGACGCGGCAAGTGGTGGGCGTTTGTGTGGGCGACATTGAGAACCTTGCGCCGCTATCCCTTCTTCGACGTTCGCCTCAGCGCCGACGGCGAAGAATTCATTCGCCGCACGCCGTTCGTCTTCATCGGTAACAATGAATACGAAATGAACGGCTTTAATCTCGGCGGGCGCGCGTGTTTGAATAACGGGCAATTAAGCTTATACGTCGCGCATCGGACGGGGCGTCTCGGACTCTTAGCGCTCGCCCTGCGCGCGCTCTTCGGGCGACTCAATGAAGCGAAGGATTTCGATCAAATGTGCGCGAAAGAAATTTGGATCGAAACACGTCGCAAGCGATTGTCCGTCGCAACTGACGGCGAAGTGAATGTGTTTGAGACGCCGCTTCACTACCAGATTCTTCCCGGCGCTTTGCGCACGCTCGTGCCGCAAGAGCAAACATAAACAAACGAATCATGCGCACCCTTGTACATCTCTCTGATCTTCACTTCGGGCGAATTGATTACGCTTTGATTGAACCGCTCGTTGCAACGATTCATGAAATGCGGCCGGACATCGTCGCCGTTTCAGGCGATCTGACGCAGCGTGCGCGCTCATCGCAGTTTGAGGAGGCGCGTCGCTTTTTAGATCGCCTTCCCACTCCGCAACTCGTCGTTCCCGGCAATCATGACGTGCCGCTTCACAACGTCTTCAACCGCTTTCTACGGCCGCTCGATAAATACCGCTTCTACATCACACCCGATCTCGAACCTTTCTATGCGGACGATGAGATCGCTATTGCCGGAATCAACACGGCGCGCTCCTTGACGCGAAAGTACGGGCGCATCAATGAGGAGCAAATAAGGCGCGTGCAAGAACGTTTGTGTCCGCTCACAGATGAAGTAACGAAGATCGTAATGACGCATCACCCGTTTGATCTGCCCGAAGGATTCGGCGAAGACGAACTCGTCGGGCGCGCGGCGATGGCGATGAATGTGCTCGCGGGCTGCGGTGCCGACCTTCTGCTCGCCGGACATTTGCACGTGAGTCACACGGGACACACTGCCAAGCGCTATAAAACTTCGGGGCACTCTGCGCTCGTCGTGCAAGCCGGAACAGCCACCTCGACGCGCGGACGCGGCGAAACCAATTCCTTCAACCGCATTCTTATCTCTCACCCGCATATCACGGTCGAGCGTTTCGCATGGCAGGGCGCGGAGAATCTTTTCGTCAACATCTCAACGGAGAATTTTCAGCACACGCCAGACGGTTGGGCGCGTCTCGCGGACGGGCATCCGCCGCAAAAATAAAACTCTGTTGATTGTCATTCACAGAATGGCAATGATAAACATCAAACCTCATGTTACCTTCCGGCTGATGCCCGGCAGTTTGTTGAAAGGAAGTCTCGAAATGATCAATCACGTCGTTTGCTCCCGGCGCTTCCCCGCCGCCGTATCGTTAACGTTCTTCGCCCTACTTATCTGCCTTCCGCCTATATCGCACGCGCAAGTTGCTGCGTCAAACTACGACACGGAACGCCAGCGAGCTATTACTTTCATTAACGAAGGTAAATTCGACGAAGCTTTGCCGCTCTTTGAAAAATTGGCGGCTGCCAATCCGTCGGATGCGCAAGTGTTGTATGGTTTGGGTGCCGCTACGCTCGTCGCTTCGCAAAAGATTAAAGACGAGGAAGCGCGTCGCCAAGCGCGTCGGCGCGCACGCGCCACGTTATTGCGCGCAAGAGACCTAGGAGTTTTTGATCAAAACTTGGAAACCGCGATTAACTCTATTCTGCCCGATGGCGGTGAACGCGGCGTTTCAAAAAACAAGGAAGCGAATCGTTTCATGACGGAAGCGGCCGTCGCCTTTCAAAAACAGAATTATGACGAAGCGGCAAAGCTCTACGAACGCGCCGCGCGCCTCGACCCGGCGCTTTACGAAGCTGCGCTCTATACGGGCAACAGTTTCTACGCGAAGAAGGAATTTGTTAAAGCGGGCGAGTGGTTTGCGCGGGCGATTGCGATTGACCCGGATCGTGAAACGGCGTATCGCTACTGGGGCGATGCGCTCATGTTGCAGGACAAACAAACGGAGGCGCGCGATAAATTCTTCGATGCCGTTATCGCCGAACCTTACACACGATTGTCGGGGCGAGGCTTAGAGCAGTGGGCGCAGCGCAACGGCGTCAGGCTCTCACACCCGCGCATTCAACCACCAAATAAGATGACGACCGAAGGCAACACCACAACGCTTACGCTCGACCCGAACGCGCTCAACAGTGTGGATGGCTCAAACCATTGGCTGATGTATAACCTGACACGAGCAGCTTGGGCGCGCGGCGAGTTTCAAAGGCAGTATCGAGACGAGCGCGTCTATCGCCACAGCCTGCGCGAAGAAGCATCTGCTTTGCGCATCGTGGCGGAAATGGCAGCTAAAGACGTGAAGTCCGGAAAGATCAGAGCGCTTAATCCGATGATCGCTGACCTTGTGCGCTTAAACGATGCGGGATTGCTCGAAGCCTACGTGCTGCTGGCGCGCCCCGACGCCGGAATCATGCGCGACTACGCAGACTATCGCGCCGCCAACCGCGACAAACTTAAACGCTATCTGGCCGAATACGTCGTATCAGGCAAGAATTAAATTTAAAGACGGCATTGATAAAGTATAAGAAGGCGCGGTGAGCATTAAGTTGTTCACCGCGCCTTCCGGTTTTCAGACGGCAAAAATCTCGTCTTTGTCCCTATTGATTAGTTTGCGCGTTGCGGCTTGCGCGGCAATCTTTCGTCGCGCATCGCGGTGTTGTAGATAAACGCGGCCATAATTACGGCTGCTTGCTTCATATCATCGGCTTGAATGCGATCATACACGTCTTGGTTTGAGTGGTGCGTGCGTGTATCGTACTCAATTTCGTCTTGGATGAATTGGAAACCGGGCAGGCCTATCGCGTCGAACGAGAGGTGATCTGTGCCGCCCGTGTTTGAGATCGTGAGCGTCTGTGCGCCCATCTCGCGGAAGGGCGCAAGCCACTGGCGGAAGAGCGGTCGCACGGCTTCGTTGCCCTGCAGATAAACTCCGCGAATGCGACCCGTGCCGTTGTCAAGATTGAAGTAAGCGGAGAGCTTTTCGTAGTCGGGCTTCTTCTGCAAGGTTGATTGCGCTGTCGCTCCCGGCGCTGTTGTCGGGTTTGTGACCAGCGTTCCGAAGTGTTCGGCGACGTAAGCGCGCGAGCCAAATAAGCCTTGCTCCTCGCCGCTCCAGAGCGCGATGCGGATTGTGCGGCGCGGTTGCAGATTAAGCGTCTTCAAGATTCGCACGGCTTCCATCGAGACGGCCACGCCAGCCGCGTTATCGGTTGCGCCCGTGCCCGCGTGCCATGAATCCATGTGACCGCCGAGCATCACGAGTTCGTCTTTCAAATCCGTGCCCGGAATTTCCGCAACGGTGTTGTAGCCCATCGGGTCGTCATCATTAAACTGAACGGCGATGTCAACCGCCATGCGCAATTTCTCTCCCGCCCCAATCATTCGCGTCATGCGATTGTAGTGTTCGCTTGCAACGACGATCTGCGAAATCACTTTCGCATTTTTATCCCACGCGCTTGTGCGCTTATCGCGCGGCACATCGAAGGGTTGCGCGACGCTCGCCGATTGCACAAACAATGTTCCGCCATCGCCCCCGCGCGAAGGATCGACGAGCAGCGCCGCGCCCTCGTCCGTAAAAAATTGCAGACGGGCGGCGGCGAATTTTTGGATTGCTTGAAATTGCGCGAGTTGTTCGGGAGTCGGGCGACGCGCCGTCGGGCGTTGCGCCGGGTCGGGCGCGTCGGCGAGTTCGAGCAATTCTTTTTCGGTCAGACGTGTGCCAAGCGGCTCGAAGCGCGCTTTGAGTTCGCGCGGGGGGCTTGTAAGCACAATCGCGCCGCGAAGTTTTCCTTTGAACCTTTGCAGGTCGTTTTCGTCTTTCGCGTCAACGTAAACCACGTCACCCGTCAACACGCCGTTTGTTCCGGGCGACCAAGCCTTCGGGTAAGCGACGAGCGGGATGTTTTGCGGCGCGACGACTTGCGCGTTGAAACGCTGCAGCGTCCAGCCGCGCCCGAACGGCCCCCATGCTTCGAGGTGCGCGTTCTGCAAGCCCCACTCGGTGAGCTTATCGCGCGTCCAAGTGTTAGCCAACTTCATCTGCGGCGAAGCAGTAAGGCGTGGGCCGATCACGTCCGTCAGGTGTTGTAGGGTTTGCATCACTTGTGAACGATTCAATCCCTCATCTTTGATGCGCGCGACGGGGTCGTTTTGATCAGTCGCCGTGTTTTGCGCTTGAGAGTTTTGCGCGGATGCGTTTGGGGATGCGGTCGGCTGTTGCGCGTTTAACGTAAGCGTAGATGAAAGATACAAACATAGAAGCAGCAGAGCTGCCGTCGAGCGCTGTCGCATAACGCTTGGTTCTCCTCGTGGCGTCGTTTGAATGAAAAGAGTTTACTGCAAAAAGCTTTCGCGGTGAATGTTTATTACCTTGCTGCGGGTAAAAAAATTTTCACCGAGTGAAAAGAAAAACGGAGGATGAAGACATGCGCTTCATCCTCCGTCAAAGGAACTCACGTTCCGATGCTGTCCATAATTTTTAGCTCGCCGCAGGCTGGCTTCCACTTATCCGCGAAGTTACGTCAGTGGGCGGCGGAGCTTCACCGCGATAGCCGCATTCTTCATTCGCGCAGAGGCGCACCGTGCCTTCCTTTTTCGTCGTTTTCTCTAAGAGAAACGGCGCGCCACAGTTCGGGCACGGCTCGGCAATCGGCTTATCCCAATAAACCGCGTCGCACTTCGGATACTCCGAGCAGCCGTAGAACATCTTGCCGCGCTTCGACTTCTTAACGACGATCTCGCCTTTGCAGCCCGGACGCGAACAAGCCACGCCCGTCGTTTCGCGCTTAATGTATTTGCACGTCGGATAGTTTGAGCACGAGATGAATTCACCGAAGCGTCCTTGCCGCCGGACGAGATTAGCTCCATCCACCGGACATTTCTCGTCGAGCGGAATGGGCGCGGCCGCTACCACACCGCTTTTGCTTATCTTACGAATGTTGCGACATTCGGGATAACCCGTGCAGCCTAAGAACTGCCCGAAGCGCCCGCGCTTTAAAGCCATCGGCTTGCCGCACAACTCGCACGCTTCCGCTTCTTCACCATTTGCCCCGTCGTCCGTTGCGTTTGCGGCGTTAGCAGAAACGCTCGTTGCGCCACCGCTCGCCGCGTCTCCCGCGCTCGCCGTCGCGGGCTTAGCGATCTCTCGCGTCGTGCGACATTCCGGATAGTTTGAGCACGAGAGAAACTGTCCGAAGCGTCCGAACTTGATCACCATCCCCGCGCCGCAATTTTCGCAAATCTCATCGGTCGGGATCGCCTGCTGCTTCGCCGCGCGCATCTCGCTCTCGGCCGTCTTCAAATCCTTCGCAAACTTCTCGTAAAACTCTTTGAGCGCCGTCGTCCACTTGCGTTTGCCTTCTTCAATTTCGTCCAACTCCTCTTCCATGCGCGCCGTATAAGTTTCGTTGAAGAGGTCGTTGAAGCTGGCGACTAATAGATCGTTAACGGTCGTTCCCAACGCGGTCGGGTGAAAACGCCCTTCGTGTTTTTCGACATACTCGCGGTCAATGATCGTCGTCATGATCGCAGCATAGGTTGAAGGCCTGCCGATGCCCTTCTCCTCAAGGGCTTTGACGAGCGTCGCCTCTGTATAGCGCGGTGGCGGCTCGGTGAAATGCTGTTCGGGCGCGACGGAATTGAGCTTTAGCTGTTCGCCTTTTTCAACCGCAGGCAGCGAGCGCGCCGCTTCATCGTCATCGTCTTGCGCCTTTTCGTCGCGCCCTTCTTCATAGACACGCAGGAAGCCGTCAAACTTCTGCACTGAACCCGTCGCGCGAAAGAGAAAACGCCCCGCTTCAATGTCAATCGTGGTTTGATCGAAGATAGCAGCGGTCATCTGCGAGGCAACGAAGCGTTGCCAGATGAGGCGATAGAGTTTTAGCTGTTCGGGATTGAGAAACTTGGCGACAGATTCCGGAGTATGCGCGACGTCGGTCGGGCGAATGGCTTCGTGCGCGTCCTGCGCGTCCTTCTTCGAGCGATAATGAACCGCTTTTTCGGGAAGATAATTTGCCCCGTATTGAACCCCGATAAAATCGCGCACCTCGCCCAATGCCGTTTCTGAAACGCGCGTCGAATCCGTGCGCATGTAGGTGATCAAACCGACCGCGCCCTCCGCGCCCATCTCGACGCCTTCGTAGAGTTTCTGCGCGAGCATCATCGTTTTCTTGACGGCGAAGCCGAGTTTGCGCGAAGCCTCCTGTTGCAGCTTCGAGGTGATGAATGGCGGCACGGGATTTCGCTTGCGCTCCTTCGTCGAAACATCGGAGACGGTGAAAGTTTGCTTCTCAGCTTCGCGGACGATCTCATCGGCCGCATCCTTCGTGCCAATTAGAATCTCATTCTTCTTTACGCCTTGATCAAAGCCGCTCGTCTTAACTGTCTGCTCACCGACTTTGAATAATCGCGCGTCGAATGCAGGCGGCAGTTTCGCGGCGAGGTTCGCGCCAATCGTCCAGTATTCAGTTTTGACAAAAGCTTCGATCTCGCGTTCGCGTTCGACAACCATGCGTAAGGCCACTGATTGGACGCGCCCCGCGCTCAACTTTCCGCCGACCGTTCGACACAGAAGCGGCGAAACTTTATAACCAACCAACCGATCTAACACGCGCCGCGCTTGCTGCGCGTCAACGAGGTTTGAATCAATTTGTTTCGGCTCGCGAAAAGCGTCCTGCACAGCGCGTTTTGTGATCTCGTTGAACATCACGCGAAATGAAGGCTTCTTCGGCCGCTTCGGCACGATCTCTTCCGCAAGGTGCTGGCAAATTGCTTCGCCTTCGCGGTCAGGGTCGGCCGCCAAGTAAATAGCATCGGCTTCCTTCGCTGCTTTCTTCAATTCAGCAACGGTCTTCTTGTTATTGCGCTTTTTCGTATCGGGGATGACTTCGTAGGTCGGCTCGAAATCGTGCTCAATATCAACGCCCAAACCCTTCGACGGTAAATCCTTAATGTGGCCGAGCGAGGCCATCACGCGGAAGTCTTTGCCGAGATACTTGCCAATCGTTTTCGCCTTCGCGGGCGATTCCACAATCACTAAATTCTTTGCCATCTTATTTCCCAGTCAGACATTGAAACGGCGGCCAACGAGTTTGCTTCGCACGCGCCGCCGCACACATCTCCTTACAAAATGTCATTATCTTAGATGCCAACACAAGCTTTTTCGGTCGCCGCAGATAATCTCACAAATACACGCCATCATCTTCGCCGCTATTTTCGCCCGCATAAGTTTACAGTTTTCTCACGAAGCATTTGCCCGGAAGTTGTCGCACAAGCTCGCGCATCTCCAACCCGAAGAGCGCGCCTGTCAACTCTGAAACTGAAAGCTTGCTCACTTCAATAAGACTATCAATGTGCGCGGGTTCGTCAGTTGAAAGCAGATGAAAAATCTTGCGCTCGCCTTCGGATAAATCTGCGGGCGCAGCGGCTGATATTGCATCTCTTTTTCGTTTCTTTTCGCCTTCCGGCGGCAGAAGTCGTGCGGCAACCTCCGGCGGCAATTCCGCCGCCACGTCCTGCCACTGCTGCACGAGCTTTGCGCTCGCGCCCTTGATCAAATAGTTCGTGCCAAAGGAATTGCGCGACGTGATGTTGCCCGGAACGGCAAACACTTCCCGGTTCTGCTCCATCGCCAAACGCGCCGTAATCAAACTCCCGCTATTCTCCGCCGCTTCAATCACCAGCACACCCAAACTTAATCCGCTAATGATGCGGTTGCGGAACGGAAAGTTTTCCGGCACGGGCGGCGTCCCTAGCGGAAACTGCGAGAGGAGCGCGCCACCCGTCTCCAAAATCTTTTCAGCCAGCTTCTTGTGATCACGCGGGTAAATTTCGTCAATCCCTGTCCCCAACACGCCGACTGTGCGCCCACCAGACTCAAGCGCGCCTTATCAATCCCGCGCGCCAGACCTGAAATAATCGTCACGCCGCGCCCCGCCAGATCGCGCGCCAGCATCGTCGCCGCGTTCTGCCCGTAAGTCGAACACCGCCGCGAACCGACGATTGCTACACACGGAGCGTCAAGGCACGCCTGCCAATCGCCCCGCACGTAAAGCGTCACGGGCGGATCGGGGATTTCACGCAGCAACGCCGGATAATTGCCGTCGTCCAACACTAACACATCAGCATCCGGCAATTCTTTAATGCGCTCCAACTCCTGCGCCGCCGCTTCGTGACAATCGCGCTTCACGATGCTCTCAAGCGTTTCCGGCCGCAGACGCAAACCATCCAACTCCGCCCGTAACGCGCCGAAAACACGTTCGGCCGATCCGAAACGCTCCAACAGCCGCGCCGCCACACGCGGCCCCACACCCGGCGTCATGTTTAATGCGATCCAATGAAGCAAAGTGTGAAGGCGGAAGGCGAAAGGCGGAAGTGTGGACACGCCCGTAAGCGTGATTTAACGATTTAAATTTTTGGATCAAAGCTTCTAAGCTTTGTCCTCACTTCATCCTTCTGCCTTCCTACTTCCTCCTTTCTTTTGGCGGAGGCGTGTGGGAATCGAACCCACCTGAGCCTGCTCTCACAGTCTCACAAAACGGTTTTGAAGACCGCGCCATTCACCAGAACAGATGCGCCTCCGTGGGAAGCCAAAACCCGCAAAACCCTACGCGCCACAAAGCCATGCTGTCAAGCCTTTCCCTTTTTAGCGCCAAAACAGGAGTTTTCTACGTTCCCGCTTTACCTTGACGAACCGCAATGAGCAAGCTATTATGCTTCTCGAACGAACGTTCGATAAAATTAACTTTATTCCCAAAACGATTTTTATGGTGGCTGTCGAAAAAGATTTCTCGCGCTACGACCGCAAGCTTGAGTTCATCTTGCGCAACAGCGCGCGTATTTTTGCCGAAAAGGGCTACCATTCGACCTCAATGCGCGACATCTCGCGCGCTACCAACGTTAGCCTCGCCGGACTTTACTACTACTGCGCATCGAAAGAGGAATTGCTTTTCCTGATTCAAGACAACTGTTTCGGGCGCGTTCTCGAACGCCTCGAAGAGCGCCTCACCGAGACAAGCGATGCGGTCGCGCGCCTGCGCCTGCTCATTGAGAATCATCTTTCGTTCTTCGCCGCGAACATGGCCGAGATGAAAGTTTTGTCGCACGAGGCGGATTCGCTTGCGGGCGAGATGCACGAAAAAGTTTCCGGCAAAAAGCAGCAATACACCCAAGTCGCGCGCCGCATTCTCGCTGACGTTGCGGAGTCGCGCGTAGGCATTGACCGTCGCCCGATTGATCTGACGATTGCCACCTTCGCCCTCTTTGGCATGATGAATTGGATTTACAACTGGTATGACCCGCAAGGCGTGATGGGCGTTGCAGACCTCGTGGATAACATCACACGCCTATTTCTCTCCGGCTTTTTGGGCGAGCCTTGCGACGAAGAGTTGAACTTCACCCAGACCGTCGAGCCTTTCAGCGTTTGGCGCGGCACAAAAATCGAAACATTGAATTCTTAAACAATCAAACTACTTTTAAGGAGCAAATTTAAAATGGCGGAAGCAGAAGCGAAAGTGCAAGAGCCGATAGAAGAGATCGG
>JACDAW010000072.1 GCA_013695245.1 Pyrinomonadaceae bacterium
ATGACGGGTGCGTGGTGGCGCGCTCGAACGAGGCGAAGGCGCTAGGCATCACGATGGGCGCGCCGATCCACAAGGTGCAAGACCTAGTGGATCGGAACGGTGTCGAGGTGCTTAGCAGTAACTACACCCTCTACGGCGATATGTCGCACCGCGTGATGAAAACTCTCGAAGAGTTCACGCCCGATGTTGAGGTGTATTCGATAGACGAAGCCTTCATGAACTTGGCTGCTGATCATCGTCGCTTGCCATTCTCGATTAGTGTGGACAAGAACGCTGCTTATCCTGATGCCTTCGCCGCCTCACAGGAGCAGAAAGTCTTGCCACTCGATTGTAAACTTCGACGCACTAAATACCTGAACAACGTGATCGAACAAGATCATCGCTTCGTGAAGAAACGGGTGCGAGCCGCACAGTGCTTCAAGTCGTTTACGACGGCGGAGCGGACGCTGAGCGGCGTCGAAGCAGTTAACATGATGAGGAAAGGGCAAGTGAAAAGACTTAGTGGTAAGGATGCACAGGCGAAGTTCGTCCAGATACTCTTCCAAGTAGCCGCATTGCGTTCGACAACTTCACGCCTCTACTTGCTTACTATCAATCTTTGCAACACAACCGGTGGTAGTCCGCGCGACTGTCCGGCTCGAAGTTCATTACAACTATTGTGCTCAAAGGCAAGCATAAATCTGTTATCTTAGTTCTCGCACCATCCTTCAAACAGTTGCGCTGACAACTTAAATTCACGCATCATGGCAATCATTGAGCAATCGGGTTGATGAGCAATGACCGGGCGCTCCTCTCAGGCAGGGCAGATGGAAACTGTACAGGTTGATGCTCTCTTATTGCCCTTCGTGCGCGCTTCCGATGCGGCTGAATCCGAACGCCTGTTATCGAATCTGATCGTCGAACACGCTGAACCCATTGTCAGCAGAATAGTCAATTACAAGATGCGCAGTGCGCGTCGCGGTTCATCCGGCGACTCTGATTATACGGAAGCCGAAGACATTTGCGGCGAAGTGATGCTCCAACTCGTCCAGCGTTTGCGAAACTTCCGCGCGGATCATGCCAAGCGCCCTATCGCCGACTTCAACGCCTACGTCGCCGTCACAACCTATAACGCTTATGATCGCTACATCAGCCGCAAGTATCCTCAGCGTCGCCGTTTGAAAAACGGTTTGCGCTATCTGCTCACGCATCGAAATGGTTTTGCGCTCTGGCAAGCAAAAGATGAAACATGGGTCGGCGGCTTGAGTCGCTGGCAGGCGGACGTGCCCTCCCCGATGGCAGAGATGAAGGGCGCAAACGCAACTACGACGAATCGCCTTGAACAACTGCGCGATGATCCCCGCGCATTCTCGCGCGACGCGAAAATTGAAAGCGCGTGGCACGACCCAAAGCACGGCTATGAGTTACTGCAAGCGCTCTTTGCATGGACGAATGCGTCCATCGAGATTGATCTACTGACAAGCATTGTCGCCGAATGGTGGAACGTGACGGATGAAGCCGTCGAGATTGATGCTGGCTTCAGGATCGAAGGGCGTGAAGAGTCTGCGGGCGTGCAGATTGCCGATCAGCAACCCGCCATCTCAATCGAAATCGAACGCCGTATCTATCTCCAACTCCTCTGGGATGAGATCAAGGAGCTTCCGCCGCGACAACGCGCCGCCTTACTTTTGAATTTGCGCGATGAAGGCGGGCGCGGCATCGTTGATTTATGGATCATTGTCGGGGTGACGACGCCGGAAGCGATGGCGACAGCTTTGAGCATGGAGACGGAAGCGTTCGCAGAGTTGTGGAAAGAATTGCCGCTCGAAGACAACCGCATCGCCGCCTTGCTCAATCTGACGCGCCAGCAAGTTATCAATCTGCGAAAATCAGCGCGCGAGCGTTTAGCCCGACGAGTTAAGGTCTTTTGATGGAATTGCGCCTAATCGTTGACGGAAAAAGTTGAAAAACGCATGGTAATATCGCCCGCTAACGCATCTCTATACTGTTGGGGCAAAGTGTCCCTTAAGCCACCGCTTCATTTTTGCGTGCAGAAATGGCGTTGCGCCGGTAAGGAAACAGAACGGTGAAAGTTCTAGAACATCTGACGGAAGAGGACATCGAACGCTACCGCGCGCGCGCGTCGTCCTCTGCGGAAACGCTCGCCACGCAGCAGCACGTCGGCGTGTGCGGCGAGTGCCGCACACGATTGGAGCGCGCCGTTGATGCGAACGCTGCCTTCCTAAACCTACGCGAACAACTCGTAGGCGCGCCCTTCGACTTAGCTAGCGAGCCGACACATCTCGCTTACGAACTACTCGCGCTCTACGTTGACGACCAGCTCGACGAAGTAGAACGCGAAATCGCTGACAGCCACATGGCGATTTGCCATCAGTGCGCGGACGACATCGCAGACTTACGCCAGTATCAAACCATCGCTGCCGATTCGACATTAACAGCGATGCCGGAGAGGGGCGCAACGTCTTCCGATAAATCTGCGGCGTGGTGGCAACGTCTTTTCGCGCTTGATTCCTTCCCATCATTCGGCGCGCTCGTTCCCGCAGGCATGGCTGCCGCCGTCGTCGTCCTTTTGGTGCTCGGCGTCTGGCTCGCCACGCGCACAAACATGCGGAGCGATAACGAGGTGGCGCAGGTCGGGTCAGCCAATCGAGGCAACACGACGACGCCACAGGTTGAACCGAAGTCATCAAACGACGTTTCCAATTCAACTGAGATTCACAACCCGTCGAATGTTCAATCCACTCCAACACCCGTGACAAACGCGACACCGCGAACATCACAAGCGCCGCAAAACGGAAAGCCGCGAACGCCTGCAACGAATAACTCGTCGCCGACTGTGACGCTCAATGACGGCGGCACTGAGGTCGCGTTTGATAGTGAAGGGAACTCGAATAATTTAGAGTCGCTGCCCGTTTCGATTCGGCAGGCGGTGCGTCGCAGCATCAGTTCGCAGCAGGCACAGACGCCGCGCGCACTCGACGCTTTAGCGGAAGGTCGCGCAGGAATCTTGATGAGCGGCTCGGCGGAGATAACGAATAAAGGCGTGCCGTTTGCGCTTCTTTCGCCCATCGGCAAAATCACACGCGAAGCACAACCAATCTTGCGCTGGCGTCCGCTTGCGGAAGCGAAGAGTTATACAGTCGCTATCGTTGATTCCAACTTCCGCGTCGTGGCGCAAAGCCCAAGCCTGACCGCAACGGAATGGAAACCCACACAACCTTTGCCGCGCGGTTTAACTTATTCGTGGCAAGTAACGGCGCTCAAATCGGACGGCACGGAAGTCGTCTCGCCCGTTTCGCCCGCACCGCAAGCGAAGTTTCGCGTGATGGACGAAAACGCCCTTGATGAAGTGACGCGCATGGAAAAGTCCGGCGTCAAGTCTCATCTGGCGCGCGGCGTGATTTATGCACAGGCGGGTCTGCTTGATGAAGCAGGCACAGAGTTTGAAGCTCTTGTACAAGACAATCCGCGCTCGCAGCTTGCCCGCAGACTACTCAACAGCGTGAAAAAATAAAAACAATTTGGAGAGAGGAAAGGGGTAAAGGAGAAGATCGTTTCTTTCATTTATCCCTTTCCTCTCTTAATTCTGCCTTCCTGCTTGTTCTTCACCCTCCGTCGCCGATCATCACGAAGCCCGCCCAGTAAAATGGATGTGAGTATTTATCGCTGCGCAGCAAGGCGAGTGATGCTTGGCGTAAGGCTTCCGCTTTCGATGTGTTAAGGCTGACAGCGCCCGTAGAGCGCGTGTGTACTAAAGATGCGTGAAGGCGACGATGGAATTGCAGCATCAACTCAGTCGTGCTTGCCGATTCAACTTTCCATTGACTAACAACCGAGGTCGGGCATCCGGCAACGAATAAAGCCCAAGACAGACCGATCACCCCTTCGCCCGACTTGATCTCGCCTCGCGCCGTTTCGCACGCTGAAAGAACAACCAAGTCGGCATTCAAGCGCATATTCATCAACTCCCACGCTTGCAGCAACCCGTCTTCACGAAGCGCGCCGTTTTGCTCCTGCGCCGATTGGTTCGCCGCGTCTTGCGCGAGCATAATGTAGGAGTACAGCGGATTAACATTGTCGAGCATGCCGTGAGTGGCGAGATGCAGGATACGGAAGGAAGGAGCTTCGCGTTTGAGGCGTCCTTCGCTCGCCGCCGCGCCAGTATAGATTCTGCTCAGACGCGCGCCGTAAAGCTGCGCTAAAGCCCTGACCTGCCGTTCGGCTTCAGGCAAAGGGGCGGGTGCAGTTCGCGCATCGGCTTGCATCAACACGAGGTTAGCGCGCTCAATCGTGCGCTGACCAACTGCCGGATTGCCTAATGCTAATAGCGTCGGTTGGCTTGCGTCCGGTCGGGGATGTTCTTTTCGCGCGCGCCGCATCTCGCGCAACACAGCCAGTGATGGAGCATAGGATATGGCACACTGTTCGATGAGGTAACCGTCTTCAGTTGATTGCAGAGCTTGAAAAGGAAGCTCCCAAAGTCCATCGTCCGGCACGATGATGAGCCGCGTTTTGCCGCGCAACTGCTCGCTTGCCGGTTGCAACAGCAGACTATAGAGAGCGCGGGCAGTGAGTCGAAACAGCAGATTACGCTCGGCAAGTTGTTGACGAAAGCGTTCAATGCGGGAGAGGAGTTCGGCGCGCTTGATATTAATTGAGTAAATCTTCAACTGAGTCCGAGCGTCAGCGTTCGTCCGCTCGGCATTGCTGCGGAGAGTCTGCTCGCGCGGCAGGTTTGATGCATTGCCCTGTTTAGTGAAGACGAAAAGATGCGTGCGTTCATGTGTCACGACGTATTCGACAAGCGCGGTCTGATCGTCAGTCAAGAGCGCCGCAGCATCTTGGCTGGTAATGGATTGCGCTTCGCCGCGTCGCAAACGCAGTTCGGGATGAGCCGCCGAGAGATTAGTTTGAAAAGCTTCATAAGCGAGACGCGCTCTTTCAAGGCGCGCTTGTAGATTGGAAAGCTGCTTCGGGTCTGATTGCGAACGTGCTTGTTCGCGCTTGAGTTCAAAGCCGAGCGTCGTCAACTCGCTTTTCAACTTTTTATCTTGCGCCTGCTCAACCGGCGTCATGCTGCCAGAGGCGCTGCGACGACCATGTTGCAGCACGTCGAGCAGGACGCGCGCCTTGGCTCGTTCGGTGTAAGCGAAGGCTTCGTCCGCTCTGCCTTCGCCAGCGAGCAGATCAACCATCGCGTAGTACGGCGCGACCTTGTCGGCAAAGAATAGTTCCTGATTCTCTTCGCCGCCCGCTACATGCGCCCGCATTGATTCGATCACACTGATGCTTTCGTCTAAAGCCACACGAGCGGCAGCGAGATTGCCCAGCGCACGTTGCGACTTGCCGGTGGATAAAAGCGCGCTCCAGAGTGTTTGCGGACTACCGATGCGGCGACTGATCGCTGCGGCGCGCGTCGCGGTGATAACGCTTCGTGCTTCATCGCCGAGCGCGGACTGAACATTCGCCAAATTGACGAGCGTCGCAGCGATAGCTCCATTCGCCTCGATCTTTTCATTCAGGGCGAGGGCACGCTCAAAGTATTCCTGCGCGCGACGCGGATTATTTTGCTGCTGATAGACGCTACCGATGATATTGAGCGTGTGCGAGATTTCCCGTTTGTAATCCTGCTTTTCAAATGAGACTTGAGCTTTTCTCAGATACTCTAACGCTCGATCATAAAGCCCCTGCGAGCGATAGACGCCGCCGATGTACATCAGCGAATTGGCAATGCCAAATTCATCTTTTCCATTTTCGTCGCGTTCCAAGCATCGCTCGAAATAGGTTAGTGCGAGGCGATAATTACCCTGTAAAAAATAGGTCGTTCCAATGTGGCGCAGAACGGTTGTCACGTCGCGCTCGCTGGAATTAGTTCGCTTATCTTTTACCTGCTCCAAGAGCGCCAGACTCTTTCCGTAAAATTCCAGAGCTGAAACATAATCGCCCTTCATGCGGTTGTCGGCAGCCAGACCGAAGAAAGCCAGCGCGAGCGTTTCCTTGTCGCCGGTTTCCTCAGCGAGCTGCAGACTTTGCCTGTGATAATCAAGTGCCGTATCGAAGTCGCCCTTGAGGTAATAGATCGCGCCGATGCCGTAGATAATGCACGCGAGATCGTCCTTCGTCCCGTTGTTCCTTTCATACACATCAAGGCTTTCGCGGTAGAACTTCATCGCCAGATCATAGTCAGCGCGCTCGAAGTAAAACGATCCGACGTTGAACAGAACTTTCGCCAGTAACGAGGGTTGAACCGCGCGTGCATCAATTTTTTGACTCTGCCGGAAAAGAGCGAGCGCGGCAGGATTGTCGCCTTGCAGGAAGCGAACCCGCCCCGTTTCAAAGAGCGCAACAGCCACGCCTTTACTATCTCCAATGCGTTCGGAGAGCATCTGCGCGCTCGCGTAAGCCGCCAAAGCCGCCGCGAAATCATTCTTCGATCTTGAAAGATTGCCTGCCGCGATTAACTCCTGACGCACCATGACAGTCAACGCTGCGGGCGCAACGGATTGAAGTAACGTTTGACGCTCAACATCCGTCCGCGCAGAGATGAGCGATTGCACGAGTTGAGATTGGTTTGTCTGCTGTCTCAACGCGGAATCGTTGATGGGATTGTTTTGCGCCGGAGCAATTGACGCGAGCATTAGCAGTAGCGGCAACAACAGGCTAAAGCCCGGTAGAGATGAATCAGAAAAAATAGCGTATTGGCGCGGGGGCATGATTTACAAATCACCTCTGAACAGCCTTTTGACTACAGGCATCTCTGCCGAGCCTTGATTGTAAGAGTTTACGTCCGGCGCGCACAATAGCGCTTAAATCTTTTACAGTTAAAACGGTACGCCTCCGCAAAAATTTCTTCTGCGAAAAAACTTCCTCGACAGTAATATCCGCGCCGTTTGCGCTTCGTCTTTGTTGAAAGCAAAGACGAAGCGCGCCCGCTCAACAATCGAAATCAAATTTACTCTTAAGGAGACAAGGAAATGGGTTTACTCGATACAATCACCGGCTTGTTCACAGGCGACGCACCGCCGCCACTCCCCGCAGACAAACAAAACTACATCGGCAACTGGCAGGGCGAAACCGTTCGGCTCAGCATCTCGCCAAACGGAGATGTTGATTACAAGCAATCAATCGTCGAAGGCTCAAACACGCGCAATCGCTCCGTCACTGGTCCGATCAAATCGTTTGATGGCGACAGCTTCAACGTCGGAGTGCTTAACACCAACACGACTTTCAAAGTCGAGCGTGCGCCGCAGCAAACAGGTGACGGTTGGGTGATGGTGCTTGATGGCGAGGAACTTCGTCGCAGCCCATCGTCTGCCATATAACGCTCAATGAATTTTTCTACAAGCTATTTGTCTGCCGGATCGAGAATTTTGTCGGCTGGCACTCTGAACTGTGAACCGAACTTCAACACGATGGGTTCGATTACAAATCCCGCGACTGTTTGTTTGACAAGAAAGCAAGCGGGAAGTTTTGACAAATTTTCAGTGAAGCATAATGTCGCTTATTCGATTGATAAGCGATGAAGTTTGGGATCGTGTAGGAGGAAGATTCCTGTGCGCGATGCGAGGGCGAGGCTGTGCGGGCGCGGATATAGATGCCCGCGCAACGATCAAGGCGACGGTGGTGATGAATAAATGAAAGCGGTGGACGCATACCGGTTTGACCTCAACGAGAGATTTGTTTCGTCGTCTATCTGGAAGCTCCGGCGACGACTTGCTCCATCTCGAATCGCGCGCCGTTCCAGTTCAACTTGAAGAGCGTTGTGTTGCCATCCCACTTTGCAACGATGCTGCGCCCGACGCGCGGCAGATCGTAAGTCACGAACATCGGGCTATTGTCGAGCAGGTTTTTGAATTCTCCCGGATCGGCACGACGTAATGCCGCAAGGATCATCTTCTCCGTGATGCGAGGCGAAACACTCTTCGTCACATCGCGCCATGAGCCTGCGTTGTATTCAAGGAAGATCAAGTTGGTAGTGCTGACTGTGACTGTTTCTGTTTGCGCCACACCGACGATGTATCCGCCGCTTTTCTTTTTGAACAAAACCACTTCCGCGCCCGCCCATGATTCCCATGCGCCATCCCCCTCGCTATATGACGGAGCGACGAGCGAGAGATAGCCGTTGGCGATGTCTGTCACGTCCGTGCGCGGCATTCGCGTCTTGACACCCCTTGGAACATTGAGATACTTCGAGGGCAGCAGCTTATAAAAGTCGAGCACGGTGCTCGGCTCCGTTGCAGCAGGCGACTGATTTACAGCGAAGCGTTCGCGCGCAACGATGCTGAGCGGAGAGAGAGCAATGAGCAAGAGTATGATCGGGAGTTGACCACCGTTGATTCGCTGTTTAGCTTTGCCGAAAAACGACATTATAATTTCTCCTCTTTTTTATTTGCGGTTCGCGCAGGAGTCATCCTGCGCCTTACTTCATCTCTCCGATGAGACGGCGCGCATTTGTACCGTCCGCTTCGACGCGCCATAGTTCAAAGGTGTTATCGCGCTCCATGTCATAGCGAAAGAGGATGCTGTTGCCATCAGGAGCAAAGTCCGGCGTCGAGTTATAGGAACCCGTGCGCGTCAACACACGCAGGTTTGAGCCGTCGCTATTCATCGCGCAGATTTCATAGTCGTAAGCGTTCGCGCGGTCGCAGATGAAGGCGATGCGTGCGCCGTCCGGCGAAAGTGTTGGTTGAGAACTGACCGGCTTGTTGTCACTGCTGTCTACGGGCGGCGCACTTGCGTTGTCGCTCAACTTTCCCAACTCGCCCGGACGGCGCAGGTCAACGAAGTAAAGATCAGTGGCGAAAGACTTGAGTGATCTAGTGCCCTTGCTGTCAATATTGTAAAGCGAAAGGTCTGCGGAGAAGACGATGCGCTGACCGTCCGGCGTGAAGCGCGGGATGCTCGTGTAGTTAAACTCTTTGTTCGTTAAGCGTCGCTCGTTCGTGCCGTCAAAGTTCATCACATAGATGTCCCAATCATCCCACGTGTAGCCGCCCATGCTGCGACCGCGATGCGTCAACGCGCGCTTGAACGCGACTAGCGAACCGTCCGGCGAGAACACAGGATTGCCATTTTGATAACTATTCTTAGTCAATTGCCGCGTGTTGCCGCCTTCAACCGTCGTGATAAAGATTTGATCGCCCTGCTCGTGCGTGACGCTCATGTCCTCCGGATTTGCGGTATAGATGAGGTGCTTGCCGTCCGGCGCAAACGCAGGCGTTCTCACGTCCGTCTCTCCGACGGTCAAACTCCGTGCGCCGCTTCCGTCAGAGTTCATCACGAACAATTGATATTTATCAGCATTCGTCGGACGCGAAATATAGGCAACTCGTAAACCGTCAGGCGAAAATACGGGCGCGTCTTCCTGCGCTTCCGTGCGCGTCAACTGCGTCAAGTTTGAGCCGTCCGTGTTCATCAGGTAAAGGTCGTCGGTCGCGCCCTCGCCGTTGGCGAAAACGACACGCTTGCCATCCGGCGCGAACGCGAAACTTGAAACGCCGAAGGAGCGCGGCGCGGGCTTGCCACACGCGATGACGGCAAGCGCCATGAGGAGCAAAGCCAAGAGCGGGTCATACTTCGTCTTTGTTTTAAGCATCAACAACCGCCTCTCAAGGCATGAAACCGCGCTCTCAAAAGGAGGCGGCGGCGATGAGTTTCCTTCGCTGTACGTCTATCGCGTAATGCACGGCGGAGCGAGGCTGCATCCGTTGATCGAAGATGAGCGTTGTCTCGTTCATCCACGCTAAATCTGCGAACGGGCGTGGGAAATCGAAGCCGCGCACTTCATAGATTTTCCCTTGTCGTTTGTCTTGAATGAAAATGGTTTCGCGGACGTTGTTTTCGTCCCCATCAATCGGAACATCAAGCGTGAAGGCTT
>JACDAW010000086.1 GCA_013695245.1 Pyrinomonadaceae bacterium
GTCAAAAACTGTATGAACTAGCCAGACGCGGCGTAGAAATCGAAAGGCAGCCTGTACCCGTTCACATTCATGAATTTGAAGCGCAAACACCGAACGGCACACTGTTGCAAACTAACGAGGACGGAACAATTGATCTCAACGCGCGCGTCCGGTGTTCGGCGGGCACGTATATCCGCGTGCTTGCCGAAATGATCGGGGAGCGTTTGGGCGCGGGAGCGCATCTCGCGCGTCTGCGCCGCACGCGCGCCGGGGCATTTCGCATTGAAGATGCCGTAACGCTCGACGAATTACAGAGAATCATTGAAGCGGGCGAAACGGAAAGAATCGTTATCAGTCCAGACGCGGCGCTCTCACACATGCCGTTTGTGCATCTAACGGCCGGGCAAACGCGACAGGCGCGCAATGGCGTGGCGGCACGCATTGAAGCTTCGCAGCAGTTTGATGTGCAAGATGGCGCGCACGTCAGGATGCGCGATGAACATGGAAACTTAATCGCTATTGGCATTTACAGCGCGGCAGACGCGCGCGTGCAACCGCGCATCTCATTGGCTTCTCTCTCCGAAGATAATCTTTGACTTGCTTCGTTGAAGGCTGTGTTATACTTCGCACAGCAAACGTCGGGACGGACGCTTTTCAAGCGCCGCCTGCTGCGGAACAAGATTGTCGCCTCTAGGTTTGCTTCAAAACACGTTCGCTTAAGGTCATTGAAGAAGTTAATTCGATTCTCGATGCTGCGGCGAACCCGAGACCCGCGCGAATGGTTTCGCCCCACTGCCAGCTCAAGAATCGTCGCACAAGCCGGAATGATTCGAGGCGGTCGCCGCCTCAGTACTTTATTCGTCGCTTGTTTAAACAAAAGGGGCGTGACTTTCCCCACGCTGTCCACAAAAACGCGCACGAAAAGCCTGATTAAGAGGTACAAAAAGGCTATGAATGAGCAGGATGGCAATAATAAAATTTTCAACATCAGTGAGCGGCTCGAAACTCTGCGGCGCGACCGTGAAGCGCTTCAGTGGGAGGGAAGCTTCCGCGATTACTTCGAGCTAGTCTCACAAAATCCGCGTGTCGCGGAACTCTCGCACGCGCGCGTCAACGACATGATCCACCACGCCGGAGTCGAAAAGATCGGCGAAGGCACGCGCGATGAAGTGGCGCGTTACAGCTTTTTCGCCGACGAACTCTTCGGCATCGAAGAAGCGATTGCACAGATTGTCGAATACTTCAAATCATCCGCGCAGCGCCTCGAAGTTCGCAAACGCATTCTGCTTTTGATGGGGCCGGTCGGCGGCGGCAAATCAACGATTGTCACGATGCTCAAGCGCGGCCTCGAAGAATGGACGCGACGAGCGGAGGGCGCGGTCTTTGCGATCAAAGATTGCCCGATGCACGAAGAGCCTCTGCACCTGATTCCGGCCGAGCTTCGCCCTGAGATCGAAAAGCATTACGGCATCTACATCGAGGGCGATCTCTGCCCGCAATGCCGCTACAACCTTGAACACACATACGGCGGACGCCACGAAGAGGTGCGCGTCGAACGCATCATCTTTTCTGAAAAAGAGCGCGTCGGCATCGGCACCTTCGCGCCAAGCGATCCAAAATCGCAAGACATTACGGAACTCACCGGCTCTATTGATCTCTCAACTATCGGCGAGATCGGCGTTGAAAGCGATCCGCGCGCTTATCGTTTCGACGGCGAACTCAACATCGCCAATCGCGGCGTGATGGAGTTTGTCGAGATGTTGAAAGTTGATGAGAAGTTCTTATACTCGCTTCTCACGCTTTCGCAGGAGCAGAACATCAAGACGGGTCGCTTTGCGATGATCTACGCTGACGAAGTGATCCTCTCGCACACAAACGAAAACGAGTACACGTCTTTCGCAGGCAATCGTAAAAGTGAAGCTCTGCAAGATCGCATCATCCTCGTGCGCGTGCCTTACAACCTATGCGTCTCGCAGGAGGGGCGCATTTACTACAAACTTCTCAACCAATCCGAAGTCTTGCGCAACGTCCACATCGCGCCGAATACCTTGAAGGTCGCGGCGATGTTTGCCGTTTTAACCAGACTGGAAGACCCGAAGCGGCAGAGCGTGGACGTTGTGAAGAAGATGAAGCTTTACGACGGCGAAGAGGTCGAAGGCTACAAGTCGAAGGACGTGCGCGAGCTAAAGGACGAAGCCGTGCGCGAAGGCATGGACGGCATCTCGCCCCGCTACATCATCAATCGTCTTTCCGGCGCGCTCGTCCGCGACGGCGTGACGTGCATCAATCCGATTGACGCCCTGCGCGCGATCAAAGACGGCTTCGATCAGCATACGGGGATCACGGGCGAGCAGCGCGAGCGTTATTTAAATTTAATCTCGGCAGCAAGGAAAGAGTACGACGAGATTGCGAAGATCGAGGTGCAGCGCGCCTTCGTCTATTCGTTTGAAGAGATGGCGCGCACGCTCTGCAACAACTACCTCGATAACGTCGAAGCTTATTGCAACAAAGAGCGCATGAAAGACCCGATCACGGAAGAGGAGATGGAGCCGGACGAAGGTTTGATGCGCTCTATCGAAGAGCAGATCGGAATTTCGGAGAACGCGAAGAACACCTTCCGCCAAGAGATTCTTATACGCATCTCGTCCTACGCGCGCAAAGGCAAGCAGTTCGAGTACGTCTCGCACGAGCGCCTCAAGGAAGCGATTGAAAGAAAGATTTTCGCTGACCTTAAGGACGTAGTGAAGATCACAACATCAGTTAAAACCCCTGATCCGGATCAACTGCGGCGCATCAACGAAGTCATTGATCGCCTCGTGCGCGATCACGGCTATTGTCCCGTGTGCGCCAACGAGCTTTTAACTTACGTCGGCACGCTGCTGTCGCGCTAAAGAACTGCTCTAGCGTTCAACGTTTTTAAGGAAAACAGCACTTGCACGCCCGCGCCTTAGTTGAATTATGAGCGCGGGCGTTCTCGTCACAAGTTATCAACGTCCATTTTAGTTCGTAAGAAATCAATGAAGAAACGTTACCTGATCGCAGGTGCTTACGGGTTGGCGGGCGCAACGCTGGCGGCGAAGTTGTCGAGTCGTCCGCGCGATGTGAGTTGGGAAGAGCGCTGCGCGGAAGCACATCACGCCGAGCAGTCAAGGTTTGTGGAAGTT
>JACDAW010000124.1 GCA_013695245.1 Pyrinomonadaceae bacterium
GATCGCATGGACTACCTGCTGCGAGATTCCCTGATGACCGGCGCGAAATACGGCATCTACGATCACGAATGGATCATCAACGCGCTCGCAGTTGACGACAGCACGAATTCGATTTATGTGACGGCGCGCGGACTCTATGCCGTCGAGGAATATTTGCAAGCGCGCGACTATATGTTTCGCCAAGTCTATTATCATCGCACGCTGCGCTCGGCCGAAGCCGTGCTGCGCTCAACCTTAAGGCGCGCTCTCGAACTCGTCGCGGCGAATGAGAAGGTGTGGTGCGCGCCCGGCACCGCGTTTGAAAAACTTCTCAAGTGCCACACCTTGACGCTCGAAGATCATCTTGAGATGGACGACTCGGACGTGCTCTTTCACCTCAAGCAATGGCAACGCGCGGAAGATGCAATCTTGCGCGACCTGAGCCGACGCTTCATCGGCCGCCGACTTTTCAAAGCCGTCGATCTCGATATGCCGGAAGCGGAGCGTGAGGAGTTTATTAACGACGCGCGCGAAATTGTCCGGCGCGGCGGTTTCGATCCTGCCTACTACTTTATTGAGGATCACGCGAGCGACGTTCCATACTCACCTTACACAGTTAACGAATCCGAATCGAAATGGCGCATTCATATCGAGTCCGGTTACGCGCGCCCACAGATACGCGAGATCAGCGAAGTGAGCGATGTCGTGCGCTCCTTGCAACGCGGCTATCGCCTGCACCGCGTCTGCTTTCCGCCCGAAGTGAAGACGGAAATCTACGCGCTTTACCGACAGGCGACGCCGCCCTTAAACCGCACCGCCGCGATAAAGTGATGACCGAAAGTTCAAGCATGAAAGCCGTCCGCGCTAGTTGTAGAATTGCGTGCGCGATTTTTATCTTGCACCTGCTGGCGACATCATTCAAAGGAGATGTGTTTGCCGCCGCGTTCGTCGAACAGCCGAAAGTCGCCGTGCTTGATTTCGGCGACACGGAGACGGGGCGGCGCTTCGCCGCGAAGCTTACAAAGCTGTTAATGAAAGACGCCGCGCAACTCATACTCGATCAAGCGCAGAGTCGCGCCGCCGCCTTCGGCAATGGCTACCGCGGCTCGCTTAACATGTCGCTTTCTGAAGCGCGCGATCTCGGCGCGGCCATCGGCTGCGATTTCTTCATTATCGGCAACGCGCAAACTCTGCGTCGTTCGTCGTCCGCTAATCCCGTTTATTATCAATCTACAGCCGCCGTTTTTTTCGTTAACGCGCATAACGGCAAACTTCTCTTCTCGGAAAGATTAAACGCTGAAGCTCCAACGCATGAGGCGACGGAAGCGAACCTGTTGAATGAGATCAACGAACGCTTTGCTTTAAAATTCCCCGTCGCAATTCGCCGCGCGCTCGAAGATGAGGAACTTCGTAAACGAAAAAGCGAAGAAGCGCTCCAGACTTTTTTTGAAGACGCGCCGGAAGACGATAGCCCGGCGGCGAAAGATTTCCGCCCGCCGCAACCCTTTCGTCGTCTGCGTCCGCGCTACACGGATGAGGCAGCGCGTTTCGAGGTCGAAGCAGTGGTTGATGTCTCGGTTGAGGTTGACGCGGAAGGTGAAGTAGCAAACGTTGAGATTGTGCGCTGGGCGGGCTTCGGGCTTGACGAATCGGTTGTTGAAACGATTCGTCAACTCCATTTTCGTCCCGCAACGCGCGCCGGTCGCGCCGTGCCTGTGCGCGTGCTGCTCAGGTACAACTTCCGCCGTCCATCGAAGGACAATGCGACTGCTCATTCACCGAGTTAAAGATTGAAATATATTCGCGCGCTAAAGGACGCAGAATGGCTTTCGTATTTCGTCGCTCCCAACGCTTGGTTGTTAAAATTGTGCGCTGCCGATTCGTAAAACTTCGCCGCTTCTTAGAGCGCTCTCTCGCGCTCTGCATGTTGTTTCTCGCCTGCGCGTCTCACCTTACTAGCGCCCAACAACAGAACCATCAAGCGTTTGCCTCAGCAACACGCGCAAGCAGCCTCGCAACATTTGATGACGTGTGGCAGACGATCAATGATCGTTACTACGATCCATCTTTGCATGAGACGGATTGGCAGGGGCTTCGCGCGACGTTTCGCCCCTCCGCCGCCAGCGCGCGCGACTCAAAAGAATTGTATGCGCTCATGCGCCGGATGCTTCTCTCGCTCCGCGATCCGCACACGCGGCTCTATGCGCCGGGCGAAGAATTCGACACTGAGCGCCCGCGCTTCGTAACGACCGGATTAAGTTTGCGCGAGGTTGACGGACTTGTGGTTGTGTGGCGCGTCGAACGCAACTCGCCAGCGGCGCGCGCGAAAGTGCGTGCTGGCGACGTGGTGACAAGTATTGACGGCGAACCCGTAACAGATTTTCTGAACAGAAGATTGGCGGAAGGACAGAGCGCATCAAGATCGGAAACCGCGCGCTTTCAAGCCGTCGCACGATTGCTTGACGGGGCGAACGATTCATTAGTGACAGTGGATTTCGTTCGTCCTGATAATCGCGCATACACAGTGCAACTCCGGCGTTTAAAAGGTGCGCGCGATCTCCATTTACAACTGCGAAGCGCACACAAAGGAAGCATCAGTATTATTCGTTTGGATGCTTTTACATCTTTAACTGCCGCCGAATTTGGTCGCGTGCTCGAAAGTTTAAGCGCGGCGCAAGGGATCGTTTTAGATTTGCGCGACAATGGAGGCGGTGAATCGGAAGCGATGCTCGACGTGCTTTCAGCTTTCGTGCCCGCCAATTCTACAATCGGACGCTTTATTGATCGCAACGGGCGCATCATCACTGAATTGCAGACGCGCTCCGCGATGCTCTCCTCCGCCGCTCGCATCGTTCAGTTAGCTCAACCCTTGATCATTCTTACAAGTCCGAAGACAGCGAGCGCCGCCGAGATTTTCGTTGCCGCTCTGCGCGAAAGAGTGCGCGCCCGCGTTTTAGGTGAAAACACTTGTGGCTGTGTGCTCGGCACGCGCGGCGCACACAAACTTCCCGACGGTGGCGCGCTCGTCTTCAGCGAGATGAATTACCACACAACAGCCGGAGCGCGCTTGGAAGGCGCAGGACTTGCGCCTGATGAACTGATCAAAATTTCGCGCCGCGATCTACAAACGAACCGCGACCCTCTGCTCGAACGCGCCACAGATTTATTAAGGCAAAAATAAAAAGGTAAAAGGCAAAAGTGATGACAACGCTTGCGCTTTGAATCTTTAAAGATTCACGCTCTCAGGCTTGTCCGCACTTTTGCCTTTTTACTTTTGCCTTTTACCTTTATCCTTACCTTATGCTTTACCTATCGCAAATTTTGCGCCAGCCTGTCCGCGACCGCGAAGCGGAGCGCGTGGCGACGATCAAAGACATCATCGTGCAACTCGGCGAAGATCACCCGCCCGTCACGGGTTTGGTCGCGCGCTATCGTCGGCGCGATTTCTTTGTGCCACGCCCAAAGCTCGCACAGTTAAACGAACACGGCGCGCGTCTCAATTCCGATATTCTCGACCTAAGACCCTTCGCGCGACGCGACGGCGAAGTCTTGCTTGCCCGCGATGTGCTCGATAAACAATTGATTGACGTTGACGGCAAGCGCGTTGTGCGCGTTAACGACGTGCAACTGATTGAAGTGGCAGGCGAGTGGAGAGTGACGGGCGCGGATGTCGGGCTGCAAGGTTTGTGGCGAAGACTTGTTCCTGCCGGATTCGTCGGAACATCTCGCCCGGTCGAAGTAATTGATTGGGCTGACGTTGGATATTTAGCGACCGATGTTGCGACCGTGCAGTTGAAATCTTCGAGCGACAAACTCGCGCGCCTGCACCCCGTCGAGATCGCGCGTCTCGCCGAAGCGCTCTCTTATCATCACGGCTCAGACATTGTCGAATCCTTAGACGACGAAACGGCGGCCGAGACTTTGGAAGAGATGCCAGCCGAACGCCAAGCGCAGATCATCAGCGACATGGACGAAGAGCGCGCCGCCGACATCCTCGAATGGATGTCGCCCGACGAAGCGGCGGACGTGTTAGGCGATCTGCCAGAAGAGAAGGCGGAAGATTTACTCAACCGCATGGAGGGCGAAGAGCAAGCGGACGTGGCCGAGCTTCTGCCCTACGAAGACGATACGGCGGGCGGCTTGATGACGACGGAGTTCGTCACGCTGCCGCGCCAACTCACGGTCGGCGCAAGCCTCGCGCGTCTGCGCGAGATGGCCGAGACGCCGAACATGATCTATTATCTCTACGTTGTCGAAGAAGAACATTCGTGGAAACTCGCGGGCGTAATCGCGCTGCGAAGTCTTATTCTCGCTGACCCCGCTTCCCCGCTTGAAGACGTGATGCGCGGCGATTTTCAATCCGCGCACCCGGACGACGCCGCGCGCGATGTGGCGCACAGAATCGCTGAATATAATTTGCTCGCGCTGCCCGTTGTTGATGAAGCGGGAGACATTCTCGGAATTGTGACGGTTGACGATGCAATGGAGATGCTGCTGCCGAAGGGTTGGCAACAGCGTCTGCCGAGACTCTTCGGGTGAAGAAAATCCGAAACGTAAAAGACGCAACTAGGTTATAACAATTCTGTATTTTTCATTTGCGCTTTTCAACCTTCTTTACTTTTTGATCATGAAAGACGGAGACCCTCCAAGTGGCCGACGCGCGCGCATCGGCGCGAGACTTACAGACGGCCGGGCGTCGCTTATGGCGGCGCGGCACTCGCAGACTACGCAGCACATTGGCGCGGCGAAAGGGGCTGCTGGCTTATCTTGCGATTCTCGGCCCCGGCATGGTCGCCGCCAACGCGGGCAATGACGCAGGCGGCATCGCTACTTACGCTTCGACCGGCGCAACATACGGCTACCGTTTGCTGTGGGTGATGATCCCGATTGCGATGAGTTTGGCAATCGTGCAGGAGATGTGCGCGCGGATGGGCGCGGTGACGGGTAAGGGGTTGGCCGATCTGATCCGCGAACGCTTCGGGGTGCGCTGGGCGGCGCTGGTGATGCTTGCGCTACTTGTCGCCAACACGGGCGTCACGATCTCGGAATTCGTCGGCATCGCGGCCGCCGCCGAGTTGTTTGGTATATCGCGTTTCGTCGCCGTGCCGTTGGCGGCCTTGGGCGTGTGGTGGCTCGTTGTCAGAGGTTCATACCGCAGGGTTGAGCGCGTTTTTCTGATGATGTCGCTCGTCTTTATCGGCTACATCGTTTCCGCCTTCCTCGCGCGCCCGCAATGGTCAGCGGTGTGGAGCGGTGCGGTCAAACCGAGTTTTGAAATTCTGGATGCGCGCTATCTTTTTACGATCATCGCTTTAATTGGCACGACGATCTCGCCTTACATGCAGGTGTTTGTGCAGTCGTCTGTCGTTGAGAAGGGCGTGACGGCCGAGGATTACAATTTAACGCGCGCCGATGTGTGGATTGGGACAGTGTTCTCGATTTCGATCAGTTTCTTTATTATCATTTCAACTGCCGCCGCGCTCCACGTTCACGGCATCGAAGTTGAAACGGCGGCCGACGCAGCGCGCTCGCTCGAACCGCTCGCCGGACGTTACGCCACCATGCTTTTTGCGACGGGGCTGCTCGGCGCGTCGTTGCTTGCAGCCGGAGTGCTGCCGCTTGCGACTGCTTATTCCATCAGCGAAGCTTTCGGTTTTGAGAAAGGCGTATCGCACAGTTTCCGCGAAGCGCCGATCTTTCTCGGCATCTTCACTTTTCTAGTTGCCGTCGGCGCGTTTGTCGCAATGCTTCCCTCGCTGCCAATCATCTCCGTGCTGGTAACGACGCAGGTCGTTAACGGTTTGCTGCTGCCGATCATTCTCGTCGCGGTTCTGCGTCTTGCGGGCGACCGCGAATTGATGGGTGCACATGCGAACGGACGCATCTATAATATGGCCGCGTGGCTAACGGTCGCTGTGGTCTCCGCGCTCTCTGTAGTGTTTATTGTTACCACACTTTTCTGGTAAGACGCGCGAAACGCAATCGGTCTTAAACTTCCGCGCTGATTTCGCCTCAGCAGTTTAAGGTAAACTTTTTCGTTTGAGTCTATGCTTATAAATCGCCCACGAGCAAAAAAACCGACGTGGCTACCGCTTCTTGTGGTCGCGCTCGCCGCCTTTATGCTCTACCCGCTTTACAGATTCAATTCGACGTTGCGATCAATCTTCGAGAGCCAGCTTGGTATGGACAGCAACGTGTTCGACGTTGCGCTGCAATTGCTGAAGCTCGCTTTGTGGCTCATCTTCGCGTTTGCTGCCGTGCGCTTGGCGACGACGTTTGTTTTCAATTTCCTGTTGCGCCGTCGTAAAGGCTACGAAGCGCCGCGCTTGATGCGCGACCTCGCGGCGCTCATCGCATACATCTTAGTTTTCGTCCTCATCTTTAAAATTCTCTTCCCCGAAATCTCGCTCGGCGCGCTTTTTACC
>JACDAW010000164.1 GCA_013695245.1 Pyrinomonadaceae bacterium
CAGCCGGTATTTTTTCTCGATCTCGATGCCCATTTTACGATTGTCTTACCCAACGCATCACTTCCGGGATCGTCGCGCGCTTGCCGTACATCAACATCCCCGTGCGATAGACGCGCGCCGCAAGCCACATCAGCCCAACGACGCTTGCGAAACCGATGAGAAGCGAAAGCGCGATCTGCCAGAACGGAGGCGTCTCCGTCATGATGCGCAACAGCATAATGATCGGCGAGAAGAATGGGATGATTGACATCAGCAGGGAAAATGTTGAGTTAGGGTTGCGGATAACGGGCGTAGTCAGAATAAATGCGATGACAAACATAAAAGTGATAGGCATCGCCATCCCTGTGCCCTCCTGCGATGTTGTGACCATCGAGCCGACGAGCGCGTAGCAGGTTGAATAAACGAAGTAGCCGACGAGAAAGAAAAGTATGATGTAAATGTAAATCTCCGGCGCGATGCGTGGCAAACTTAACTCTCCGCCGCTCGCCGCCATCGCCCCCGCGCCGTAGAGACCTAACAAAACTGATACGAGCACCCAAATGAGGAATTGCGTAAGCGCAACGAGCGACACACCCAAAATTTTGCCGACAAGGAGCGGGAGCGGGCGAATCGAAGAGAAGAGCACTTCCGATACGCGCGTCGTCTTCTCTTCCACGACCGCCGCAAGCACCGCGTTACCGTAGAGCAGCACCATCACGTAGATGAGGCCGCCGACGGCGTAAGCGAGCCAGAAACTGCCGCCCGCATCGCGCTGCTCGCCCTCACCACCGACCTTGATCGCATCAAGTTCCACACGGCGCTGCAACTGCGCGAGCCGACCTTGATCGATCTGCGCATCACTCATGCGTTGCTCGATCACCGCGCTCGTGATGCGGTTGCGCATTCGCTCGGCGGCGAACACGTCGCTCGTGTTGCGGGCGTAATACTCAACTTTACCGTTTTCGAGAACGTCCTGCGGAAGCACAATGTAGGCGTCTAGCTCTTCCTTACGCACGCGCCGGTTAAGATCGCGTTTCGTTTCATCAATCGAATTGTTTACGAGGTCAGCTTGTTCGAGTTGAAAACGTGCGCGGGCAACGCCGTTCCGCGCCGTGTTTTCGTTTCTGTTGGTTGCTGTCGCTTCTCCGCTATCGCGCGTAACGTGGTCGCGCACGCGGTCGTACATCCGCCCGGTTTGATCGACGACGGCGATGCGCGTCGTGCCGCTACCTAACTTACTCATGATCAATACGGGCAGCACCGAGATTCCGATCATTAGCACAGGCCCCAGTAGCGTACTGATCAGAAATGAGCGCGTGCGTACTCCTGCAATGTACTCGCGCCTAATGACAGCAAGTAATTTATTCATGACGTTTCATTCACTTTGGTGATGAAGATTTCATGCAAACTCGGTTCGACTTGCTCAAACTTCGTCACGCGCACTCCGCTCGCCACCAAACGTCGCAACAATTCTTGCGAATCTGCGTCTGCGGCAAGCAACACTTCTTCATAATCTCCCGCCGACTTGATGCTCGCCACAAGATCTCTGCTATCAAGCACGCCCTTTGCTTCGCCCTCGTAGCGCAATGCAACGGCATTTCTCCCGAAGCTGCGTTTAACCTCGCGCAGACTTCCTGATAAAACTTTGCGCGCATGATTAATAAGGCAAATGTCGTCGCAGAGCTTTTCCGCTTGCTCCATCAAGTGTGTGGAAAAAATGATTGTGCGACCCGCCGCTTTCAACTCCAGCACGGTTTCCTTCAACAGTTCGGACTTGACAGGATCAAGTCCCGAAAAAGGTTCGTCTAAGATCAACAGATCGGGTTCGTGCATCACGGTGGCGATGAACTGAATCTTCTGTTGCATTCCCTTTGACAGTTCATCCGTCTTCTTATTCTTCCATTCGCTGAGCTTTAACTTTTCCAACCAACGATTCGCCGCTTCGTCTGCCGCGCGACCGCTCAAACCCTTGAGTTCGCCGAAGAAGCGCAACTGCTCGCCAACCTTCATCTTTTTATACAGCCCGCGCTCCTCCGGCAGATAGCCGATGCGATTCTGCAACTCCGAATTCATCGGGCGGCCGAGCAACTCGATGCTGCCCACGTCCGGCGCGGTGATGCCGACGATCATGCGGATTGTCGTCGTTTTCCCCGCGCCGTTCGGCCCGATCAGTCCGAAGATTCTGCCGCGCCTGACGACGAGGCTCAGATCATCTACGGCCGTAAATTCGTCGTACCGCTTAGTGATGCCGTTTACCACCAACGCTGCATCTTGATTCATCATAAAGCTTGATCGCCTTCGACGCTTAACAGAAGATTAACCGATGAACTGCTGTGCTAAGTCTTAATACGAGGGATCGAAGACTAAAGTTTTGAAACTCCTGCACGTCGCCGCGCTTCTGGAAACGACAAAGTGGTGGACGCAAGTTTGAATCGTCAGGCGAGCTTCAAAAATTGATCTGCCGCAGGTCGGTCACTTGTTCAATGGCGCGCAATTCATTCAAGGCTTCGACCGCAAGCGGTTCATCAATCTCGATGATCGCCATCGCCTCGCCGCCCGGCTCGCGCCGACCCAGTTGAAAACGACTAATGTTGACGCCGCGTCGGCCGAGGCTTGTGCCGACCTGACCGATGACGCCGGGCACGTCCGCGTTGCGCATCACAAGGACGTTTCCTCGCGGGATCGCCTCAACGCCGAAGCCGTTGATTTCAACGATCCGCCCGTCTGTCTCTCCGCCAAACAAACTTCCAGAGACAGTTCCGACGCCCTTGATGGTCGTCACGGTAGTTTGTAGGGCAGGCGTCTTTTCACTCGTCACGCGCTTGTAAGAAGCCGTCACATTGATGCCCCGCTCTTCTGCGATCAGCAAAGCATTGACGACATTCACGCGCGTGCTCATGTCGCGCAGCAAGCCCGCGATGAAGGCGCGCGTCACGGGCGCAGCGTCCATCTCGGCAACGTCACCCGCATATAGAATATTTACCTCGCGCACAGTGTCATCCGTCAACTGCGCGTGGAATTTGCCGAGACGTTCCGCAAGCTGCATGTAAGGTTGCAGTTTGTTCAACTCATCCGCGCTGATCGAGGGCATGTTGACCGCGCCGCGCGGCGCTCCCGTAAGAAAGTAATCGCGCATCTGCTCGGCGACTGTAACGGCGACGCCCTCTTGCGCCTCCCGCGTCGAAGCTCCAAGATGCGGCGTGGCGATCACTTCATCAAGCGTGAACAAGGGATGATCGGGCGAGGGCGGCTCTTTCTCAAACACGTCGAGCGCCGCGCCCGCCACGCGCCCTTCTTTGATCGCTTCATAAAGCGCCGCTTCATCAACTAAACCGCCGCGCGCGCAGTTGATGATACGCACGCTCGGCTTCATTAGCTTGAAAGCCTCCGCGCCGATAATGCCGCGCGTCTCAGAGGTAAGCGGCGTATGCACGGTGATGAAGTCTGCGGCGGCGAAAACTTCTTCGAGCGGCGCGATCTCGATCTCCATATTGCGCGCTGCTTCCTCCGAGACGAACGGATCGTAAGCGATGACTTTCATCTCAAACGCGCGCGCACGGTTTGCCACCACGCGCCCGATACGACCTAAGCCAACGATGCCAAGCGTTTTGCCACGCAACTCGACCCCGACGAAACGCTTCCGCTCCCAACGTCCTTCTCTCAAGCTCACGTGTCCATGCGGGACGCGGCGGGCGAGCGCAAGAATCAACGCGAAGGTGTGCTCGGCCGTTGTCATCGTGTTGCCGTCCGGCGCGTTCATCACAATGATGCCGCGCTTCGAGGCTTCCGCGACATCAATATTGTCAACGCCCACTCCGGCGCGTCCGATGGCGCGCAGCTTCACGGCTTCTTCCATCACCTGCGGCGTAACTTTCGTTTCACTGCGCACGATTAGCCCCGCGCAATCGCGCACCGCATCATGAAGGGCAGCGTCTTTCAGCCCTGTTCTTTTATCAACCGTAAACCCGGCAGCGCGCAAAGGACGCAGCCCGTCTTCACTTACGTCATCGGCGACGAAAATTTTTATATTGTTCATTTTGTCTTTGAATATTGAAACGGAAAAGCTTTGAAGAACTTTATAGCATAGCAAGTCTGTTCGTTATTTACGAAAACGGAAGTTCTGTTTTGAGCGGGAATGCTTCGTATTGTTTCGCACTGATGCTGAGGTAACGGATCGCCCTACCTCTTTTATGATCACATAGGGTCGTCGCCATCCGCTTCACTGTTTCGCGCGTCCTGTTCGATGTCGGCGGCATCAAGCGCAGGCGTAACTTCATCGCTCGTATTCTCATTCATTTCGTTCGTTTCACTCGCGGCAAAGCTTTCGCTTGAGTTCATGTCACTTGGCTGATCGCTTTCCGAACTCACGCGCTGATTCGCAGTTTCCGTGTCACCCGCCACGTCTTCGGCAGGCTTCGGGTTTCTCGTCTCTTCCATGTAAATCTTCCTTTATCCCGCAAATGAACTGATGAACACCAACAGCGACATCACCGCCGCCGCGTAGATTCCCGCAAGCACATCATCCGCCATGATGCCTAAGCCCGACTCAAGAACTTCGAGCCGCCTGATCGGATATGGCTTCCAGATGTCGAACAAACGAAAAAGAGAAAATCCCGCCACCAGCGTCCACACGCCTGCGCTTCTCGGAACGAAGATAAAAGCGATCAACTGCCCCACGACTTCATCAATCACGACAACGCCGGGGTCTTTACGTCCAATCAAAGGCTCAACGCGCGAAGCCGCCCACGTGCCCACAAATGTTAATGCCGCCAATGCAAAGATAGCGAGCGTTGTGTAGAGCGATTCGGCTTGCAATCCCGTCCAACCGCGCGCAGTTGCGAACAGGTAAATTCTCTCGCTCATGGCAAGCGCGCTTGACCAGAGAAAAACGCCGACAAGCGATCCCCACGTTCCCGGCGCAAGCGGTAAAAGGCCGACGCCGCACGTTGCGACGGAGAATGCGATTGTATCTTTAACACTTCGTCGTCGCGGTGGAGCAGCAATCGGAGCGATTGTAACGACTGAAGGATTAAGCTCGTCGCTTGATTCCTTTACGGCTGCCCTAATCTCGTCGCTCATACGATGCGGCCGATCAAATCATGTTCTTGCGCTTCAGTGATAGCGACATTAACGAAATCGCCCGGCTGCGGATCAATGTTTTCCGGCGCGTCGTTGATTAAAACGCAGCCGTCAATCTCCGGCGCTTGCGTTTCCATCCTGCCCTGCCACAGCAGATCAGTCTCTTGAGATTCGCCCTCAAAAAGCACGCGCACGGTGCGGCCGACAAAACGCTTGTTGCGCCGCAGAGAGATACGCGCTTGCTCTTTCATCAAGCGGTTGCGACGGCGCATCGCAATCGTTTCGTCAACTTTCCCCCGCAGATCGTAAGCCGCAACGCCCTCTTCATCCGAATAAGTGAATACGCCGACGCGATCAAATTCCGCGTTGCGCACGAAGCCGAGCAGCTCCTGAAAATCCTCTTCGGTTTCGCCGGGGAAGCCCGTGATAAAAGTCGTGCGAATCGCGATCTCAGGCACGCGCCTGCGCACGCGCTCGATCAAACGTTCCAAACTTTCGCGCGTGCCGCCGCGTTGCATCAACCTTAAGACGTTACGCGATGCGTGCTGCAACGGCATGTCAAGATATTTAACAGCTTTCGGCTCGCTCGCCATCACATCCAAAAACTCTTCGCTGATATGCGTCGGGTAAGTGTACATCACGCGCACCCACTCGATGCCGTCCGTGCGCGCAAGTTCGCGGAGCAAATGCGCAAGCCCGTTCGTCTGTTCTAAATCTTCGCCATAGCGCGATGAATCTTGGGCGACGAGGATGATCTCTTTGACGCCTTTCTCTGCAAGCCCTTTAACTTCGTTAACGACCGAGCCGAAACGACGGCTGCGGAACGAACCGCGCATCGAAGGGATAGCGCAGAAGGCGCACGGGCGGTCGCAGCCTTCCGCGATTTTAACGAACGCGCTGTAGCCGGGCGTGGCAAGCACGCGCGGCGATGTTTCGTCATAAAGATAAGTAGCGGTTTTGTTTCCGATGGGTAGAATCGGAAGTTGGCGTGTGTTCGTGCGCTCGTCGCATACGCTTAGAATATCGTTGATTTGATTTGTGCCGATGAAGGCGTCAACTTCGGGGAGTTCGGCGCGCAACTCATCGCGGTAGCGTTCGACAAGGCAGCCAGCGACGACGAGACGCTGGCAATTGCCCTCCGTCTTCAGGCGGGCAGCTTCGAGGATCGCATCAATTGATTCTTGCTTCGCGGAAGCGATGAAACCACAGGTATTAACGACGAGCGTATCAGCTTCGCCTGCTGCGCCCGTGATCTCGTAACCTGCTTCCGTGAGTTTCCCCATCATCACCTCGCTGTCCACAAGGTTTTTCGGGCACCCTAAACTTACAAATCCGATTTTTTTCATCTATAAATTTATACGAACAAAGAATAACGTCTCTTGATTCGTCTTAATGGTAATCTAAATCGTTTCCAATTTTTGTAAACAGCTTTCGATTTCCGCTTGCTCCACAGCCGATAAACTTCGCGCGCCGAAACGCACGGAATGATAGAAACGAGTAACGCTTAAGACTTCGTCTATACGAGTTGATTCAGCAAATTCGAGCGGAGTTTGGTGCGCATGGCGTCTTAAGCCCTGCCTTTCAAGCGCTTCCGTCATGCGCTGATAAAAAAGCACGTCGGAAGAGTTTGCCCCGACAGCTTTCCTGAGCCTGACTCCATGTCGTAATTTTATGCCGCGAGCGTGTAAAGCGAAAAATATTAAAAGCGAAATGCAGCACAGAGCAACGAGCGTAAGGATGAGATAAAGCGATGCGTGATTATCGCCAGCGCCGCTGCCGGAGCGTCGTAACCAAAAATCGCTTAACGCTTTTCGCGTTTGTTCTGCGCCCACGCTAAACGCTTGCGCGTATTTCTCAAATTTCGTGCGCACTTTGTTTGCCAGCGAGCGCTGCGCCTGTCTATCGTAAGAAATGACGTTCTGAATCCAGAACAACTCCGCCGCGTCCATATACTTCGCCAGACGATTGCTTAAACCAGCGGTGTTGGTGCTGTTCCCCGCCGACTCATTAAATGGCGTCGGATCGAAAGTAACCCATGAATTCGTGGCGGGAAATAAAACTTCAACCCACGAATGAGCATTACGTTGGCGCACAACATAGGCATCGGATACTTCATTGTAGTCGCCTGCTTGGAAACCGTTGACGACGCGCGCCGCGATGCCTTGCGTGCGTAGCATCGCGGCCATCGCAGCCGCGTAATACTCACAATGCCCTTCGCGGACGTTGAACAGGAAATCTGCGAGCGGGTCTGCGCCTCCTGCGCGCATGTCGAGCGAATATCTATAATTTGTTTGAAGGTAATGTTCGATTGATTGCGCGGCGTCGTAACGGTTCTGCGCTCCTGAGCGTTTAATCGTCTCATTAGCGAGCGCGGCGATGCGCGGATCGAGCGCGCGCGGGAGTTGAAGATAGCGCACCGCCTCTGCCGTGTAATTAACATTGTCGGCGCGTAAGCGTTCGGCAGACAGTTGCTCTACGTCGGAATAGATGCGATAAGAGACGCGCTCAGAAGGATGTTCGCGCGTCTCTATCGCGCCTTCCGAATCAACGAGGACGTAAGGCAAAGAACCTTGTAGCGCGATGGGGCGCGCGGCGGCAAAGAGCATTGACGCATCGCTCGGTTCGAGAAAGAATGTCTGCGTCATTAGCCCCTGTAAATTTCTCGTCGTGGAAAAAGCGTAGAAGCCATGTCCAAGCGTCGGCGCTTCTTCAAACTCAACGCTGCTGCGTCGCCATCCGTGCCCGTTAAATTCATCAAATGCGACGCCGCGCCAGCGCAACTTCGCGTTCGGCAACCTGTTCGTCTCACCGAGTTGCACGCGCATCACGATTTCATCACTCTGTTGGATACGACCTGTTTGACCAAGCGCGATCTGATCGGAGATGCCAGCGATGTTTGCGCGTCCACGATTCGCTTGCGCGAAAGCGTTTCCGTTGAAGCGCGGCGCAATGTAGAAGAGCGGAAGCGCCAAAGCCAGCGTCAACATAAGCAGACACAACGCGAGCAACGGGACGCGCTTTGTAACGGCAAAACTTCGTCCGTTTATATTTGCCCCGACGCACTCATTTGAATTTTTAAGACTTGGCGCGCGGCGCGCCGCTCGTTTAACCTCGAAAGTGAGGAGGCTGCTTACAGCAAGAAACAAATAAAGAACAAAGAATATGGCAAGGCTCGCGTCGAGTTGTGAACGCGCAGCGAGTAGAACTTGCAAAAACGAGATGAGATAAAGTAGTAACCAATCTCGGTCGGATTTTTTTTGCAATAATTTAACTATCGTGAGAGAAAGCAAAAGAAGCGCCAGAGCAATCGGATCATGCGCCCCATTTTCCTTGCCTCCACCGATTTGATATTTCCATTCGAGGTAAAACAGCGACATCGCAAGCAGGGTCACGCCGACGCTCACCCGGCTTGATAACTGCCACCGTGATTCTTCAAGCCACCACGCAACGATCAGCCCGCAGAGAAACAGCATAATAATGCTCGCCGCTACTCCTGACGAAACCGCCAGCATGAGCGAACCACACGTTAACATCGCATACGCAGTTAAACGATGATATTTAAAGAAAGACACGATTCTTGCTTTACCCTTACTGCCATAAGAACGTTATAAGTAGGTATCCGCACCTTCTATTATCTCAGAACTTAATCTTATTCTCACGTCATAACCGCCGTTTGCTTAGAGCACAACGAATTTTAGTAAATGCGAAAAGCCCGCTCGAAGACGACTCCGAGCGGGCTTTGTGTAATTTAATCCGGCGACTTCCTACTCTCCCACGCAGCTTCCCGCGCAGTACCATCGGCTCTAAGAGGCTTAACTTCCGTGTTCGGGATGGGAACGGGTGTGACCCTCTCGACAAAATCACCGGAAAACTTGAGATGTCAAATAAGAGACCTTTGATAATCGAATAGCAATGTGTTGTCAGCAAAGTGTGCTTCGCGCTTGTTGAAGCGAATTGTTGCGTTGCTTGAGAGTAAATTTTACGGTCAAGCCTTGGGAACATTAGTAGTGGTAAACTGAACGTATTACTACGCTTGCATTTCCACCCTATCAACCTAGTGGTCTACTAGGAGTCTCACTGGCAAAACT
>JACDAW010000191.1 GCA_013695245.1 Pyrinomonadaceae bacterium
GGCTTATCACTTTATGTGCGGTTTTAAGCGGCGAAAAAATAGTTTTTGACCGCTTCCCCTTTTTCTGTTAAATTGCCCCACTTAAAGTTCCAACCCAAAGTTTCACTCCGTAGCTGCTATAATCGAGTATAATCGAGCGAGTTGCTACGATTTAAGTTTGCAAACCGCACGAACCTAGGGACGCGAGTCAGGAGACGACGAAGAAGTTGACCACAGTTACCGAACAAGCTCTTGAAATCTACGGCATTGAAAATTGGGGAGCCGGTTATTTCGACGTTAATCGCAAGGGCAATCTGCTCGTCCGCCCGTCAGACGGAGACGCGCGCGCGGTGGACGTGAAAGAGATTATAGATGATCTCGCCCGGCGCGGCATTCAAACGCCCGTGCTTTTGCGCTTTCCACAACTCGTTACGGCGCAGGTGCGTAAACTGCAACGCGCCTTCCGCAATTCGATCCGCGAATACGAATATCAGGGCACGCACATGTGCGTCTATCCGATGAAGGTCAACCAGCAGCGCGCTGTCGTCGAAGAGTATTTGCGCGAGGGTTCGCGCTACGATTTCGGACTCGAAGCCGGGTCGAAAGCCGAACTCTACGCCGCGCTTGCAATGGAACAATCGCCTGATTCTCTGCTCGTCATTAACGGCTTCAAAGACGAAGAGTTTATCGAACTCGCTTACACGGGCGCGCGCAGTGGCAAGCGCGTCGTGATCGTGATCGAAAAGATGAGCGAGCTTGATTACATCCTACGCATCGCCGAACGCTACGAAGAAGGAAACCTTCCGATGATCGGCATCCGCGCCAAGCTCTACTCGAAAGGTTCGGGGCGCTGGGAAAAATCTGGCGGCGAAGCGGCGAAGTTTGGTTTGACGACGACCGAAATTCTTGAAGTGATCCGCCGCCTCCGCGAAACTGACCGCATTGACATGCTGCGTCTTCTGCACTTTCACATCGGCTCCCAATTGACAGACATTAAGCGCATCAAGAACGCGATGAAAGAAGTGGCGCGCGTCTATGCGAAGATTCACCAGATGAACGTTCCGATTGAGCTTCTCGATGTCGGCGGCGGTATGGCCGTTGACTACGATGGATCGAAGACGGCTTCCGATTCTTCAGCCAATTACGCGGCGCAAGAGTTTGCCAACGATGTGATCTACACGATCAAACAAGTCTGCGACGACGAAAACGTGCCGCACCCGACGATCATTCAAGAATCAGGGCGTTTCTTGACCGCATATCACGCGATGGTTGTCACCAACGTGCAAGACGAAATCGAAACGGTTGTAGATGACAGCAATCAGCCGATGGAGATTGATGAGGACGATCCGCAGGTTGTGATCGAACTCGGCGACTTGCGCGAATCCGTGAATGCCAAAAATTACCGCGAGTATTACCACGATGCGCTCGAACACCGCGATGAGCTTTTCACGCTTTTCAATCTCGGCTTGATCTCTCTGGAGGATCGCGCGAAAGGCGAAGTCCTCTTCTGGGACGTGTGCGAACGCGCCGACCGCTATGCGCAACAATCCGCCTACATCTCCGAAGAATTTGACGAACTGCGTCGCCTGCTTCGCGTCAAGTATCTAACTAACTTCTCCGTCTTCCGCTCCGTCCCCGATCACTGGGCGCTCGGTCAACTGTTTCCGATTATTCCGATTCACCGTTTAAATAAAACGCCGACAGAATACGCCACGCTCTGCGACATCACGTGTGATTCGGATGGCGTAATTGACAACTTCATTGATCTGCACGACGTGAAACAAGTGCTTGAGCTGCACAAACTTATTCCGGGCGAGCCGTACTACATCGCGTTTATGCTCGTCGGCGCTTATCAAGAAGTGATGGGCAATAATCACAACCTCTTCGGCGCGCCGAACGAAGCGCACATTCACATTGACGAAGAAGGTTACTTAATAAAAAAGGTAATGCGCGGCGCGACCATCGGCGACGCGACGAAATCCGCGCGCTACGAGCGCGGGCAGTTACACGAAAATTTCCGCCGCCTAGTCGCCCAGCGCGTCAGTCGCGGCGATCTGACGGAGGCTGAAGCGGCTGAGGTTGTCGAGTCTTACGAATCGCGGATCGACAATTACACGTACCTTTCCGTTAACGGCGAGAATGCGCGCGCGCGCCGGCGCGATGATTAAGTTTTAAACACGCACACGACGAAAAAGATTTCAAACGGTTTTCTCACAGAAAAGATTATTCGCAACTAACCAAACTCTATGGTAACCCAACGTAAACCACGACCCACTCGCTACCTCACTGCGTCCACACGCCCTGTGCAAGTTGATCGCGACCGCTCCATCGCCGGGCTGCTTGAAAAGATGGAAGGCGCAGGCTTCGGCGCGCGCCAACTCGCCGAAGCGCACCGCATCTGGCTCGACATGCTCGGCGACAACACGACCATTTACGTCGCCGCCTCCGGCTCGCTCATTCCCGCCGGGATGCGCCGCCTGCTCGCATATGTGATCAAGAATCGCTTCGTTGATGTGCTCGTCCTTACAGGTTCGCTTATCTTTCATGATTTGCACGAAACGCTTGGGCGCAACCATTACCAAGCGCATCCTTCGATGACCGACGCCGAACTTGAATCCGCGCAGATCACCAGAACACGCGACGTGCTCTCAAGCGATGAGGAATACCGCGAGGCTGGCGAATGGATTTCGGGCTTTGTTAATCAACTCGACG
>JACDAW010000200.1 GCA_013695245.1 Pyrinomonadaceae bacterium
ATTAATGGTTTTTCTATTTACCTCTATGTTTAGGAGGGGGAACAACAAAGAGCCGTGCGGTCGTGAGTTCCGCACGGCTCTTTAGACGCCTAATCCATTCTTCGGTTCAATCAAATTATGGGATGGATAATGAGCAGCAGGAATCCGCCCTTACATGTACCTCCGCGATGAATGTTATTACCGCGCCGATTATTTTCGCCCGTTTAGCGAAAGACCATCAGTGTTTAGCGCCGAATGCGATCATCGTCATCAGGGTTGACTTCTTCAGCAACCTCATGACCCCCGATGGCTCCAGCTACGCCGCCAACGACTCCACCGACCGCAGTTCCGACACCCGGCACTACGGAGCCAATCGCAGCTCCGGTCGCAGCGCCACCTAATGCGCCCGCGCCAGTTCCGACCGCATGAACGCTTCGACCGTGATTTCTCCAGTCGCTCTCCAAATAAGCCGCATCTTCATCCGAACGTGGATTAACGCCCAAAAAGACGCCGCCGCTCTTGATGCCTCGCTCGTATTCCTCCGCATGTTCTTTCGGGACGCCATTCCCGACCAAAGCGCCGATTAATCCGCCAGTCAACCCACCGGCGCCAGCGCCCATAAGTCCTGCAGCGAGCGGCCCGGCAATCAGTAACCCAAGTCCCGGCAACGCGACTGAAGTGCCGATAGCTGCGATTGCCGCCAGAGTTGCGCCGATGGTTCCACCAATAGCGGCACCCTTGCCTGCATCCTCCAACGTCTTATCGCCGAGAGCCGATGTGTGCTCACTGCCAGCCGGGTAGTATTTGCTGCGCGTTTCATCCGACATGATGACATTGACATCATCCTTGCTGTAGCCGCGTGCGGTAAGAGATTGGTAAGCACGCTCGGCACTGTCTCTATCATCAAAAAGCCCAGTGACCATACGTGAACGTTGGGTTGTTTCATTCATAGCTTTATTCTCCTTGTAGTCAATCAACGTTAATAGACGATTTCTATGTTGACGGAGCCAGTAACTTGTTTGGCAACCGAGCCTCCGTGTATTGTTTCCGTGCTTAATACATGCGCCATAGACAGTGTTTGCAACTGGCGCGCCATATTTGGTGTCAGGCGTCCAATAACCTCAAACCTTATCGCTCAGGCGTTCATGGATTGTCGGGGTCGCGCGCAACGTTAGTTTAATCTGCTATAACCTTAGCGCGGTTTATCTATCACTGAAACATCATAGCTTTGACCTTAATGAAGATGTAAGTCTTCCGTTAATTTACCTTTGCACGACCGGCAGAATAATTTGCGAAGAATTCTCCGTGCTGTGATAAACGCGCTCGGTCGCCCTCTGGAAATCCGCGTCAGTCGCCTGCTTGTAGTTCGGCACAAACCTTTGCGGGTTGCGCGCGACGAGCGGAAACCAAGTGCTTTGGATTTGCACCATAATGCGATGACCGCGTTTGAAGGTGTGTGTGATGCCGGGCATCACGAAAGAGATTCGCGCGGGCGTATTAGGCTGCAAGGGTTCGGGTCTCTCAAAGCTCGTGCGAAAGCGTGCGGGGAAAGGTTCGCCGCGCAGAAGCATCTCGTAGCCGCCCGGCGCAAAGACGCACGCCGCAGAACCGTCGGGCGGTTTTGCGCCTTCCGGGTATTTGTAATCGTCGGGAAAGACATCAATTAGCTTAACGACGAAATCCGAGTCTGTGCCGCTCGAAGCGACGAAGAGTTGTGGCTTGATGTCGCCCGCAATCGTCATATCTTCGGTCAGCGGCGCCGTTTGATAAACGAGCACATCGGGGCGTCCTGATACGAAGCGTTGATCTTCGGTCATAAAGTCGCGCGGGTAGTTGAGCGTGATCTTTTGCGTGTACGGAACCGGATGCGCGGGGTCACTGATGTATTCGTCGTATGCCGCGCTATTCGTGTCGCTCGCGGGTTTCTCGAACGAGAGGCTTCCATTCGCGCCGAAATAAAGCGGAGTATCAGTTGCGACGCGCGGCTCCCACGCGGCGTAGTCGCGCCATTCGTTCGCGCCCGTATCGAAGACGTTGACTTCTTTGATCTGCGTTATGTCGCCTTTGTCTTTCAAGAAGTGATTGAAGAACGGCAACTCGAAAGTTTCGCGGTAGTAAACTCCGGTTTTCTGTTTGAAGTAAGCGGTGCCGAGCCAGTCGCCGTCGGAGCGCGCCCAGCCGCCGTGAAACCATGGCCCCATCACGAGCACGTTGAAGATGCCGGGATTCTGGCGTTCGATTGATTGGTAAGTGCGGAGAGCGCCGAATAAATCTTCGTCGTCGAACCAGCCGCCGACGGTCATCACCGCCGCCTTGATGTTCTTCAGATTCGGCAGAATGTTGCGTTCCTTCCAAAACTCGTCGTAAGTGGGGTGTGCCATCATCTCGTCCCAAAACTTGACGCGAGCGCCGAGCCGCCGCTCGTAGAGGTCGCCAGCGTTTCTCATTCCGCCCAGCCGCATGTAGAACTTGTAGCCGTCTTCGGTTCCCCACGGGAAGGGTTTGATCGCAGTCGGCGAAGGCTCAAGCGGCTGCGGACGGGGTTGGCCGAAGAAGGCGTAAAAGTTGTAGTTCTGCGCGAGGAAGAACGCACCGTTGTGGTGCATGTCGTCGCCGTGAAACCAATCGGCGACGGGAGCTTGCGGCGAAATGGCTTTGATCGCTGGATGGTTGTCAATGCCCGCCATCGAAGTGTAAAAGCCGGGATACGAAATGCCATACACGCCGACGCGCCCGTTGTTGTTCGTAATGTTCTTGACGAGCCACTCGACCGTGTCGTAAGTGTCCGAGGTTTCGTCAATCTGCTTTCCCGTCTTGTTCGGAATGTATGGGCGCACGTCCATGTAGTCGCCTTCCGATTTCCAACGCCCGCGCACGTCTTGATAAACGAAGATGAAGCCTTCGCGCGCAAACAGCTCATCGGGACCCAGTGACGTTTTGAATTTGTCAGCGCCGTAAGGTGCGACGGTGTAAGGCGTGCGGTTAAGTAGCATCGGATATTTCTGCGAGCGGTCTTTCGGCTCGTAGATCGAGGTGAAAAGCTTCGCGCCGTCCCGCATCGGAATCATCACCTCGCGCTTCGTGTAATTGTTTTTGATGTAATCGGCGAGTTGCTGTTGCTGCGGACTCAACTGCCTCTGCGCGAAGGAGATGACCGGCGCAACGGCGAGCAACACGAGCGCGACCGTCAGACTCAAGAGACGATTCTGTTTCATAATTTTCCCTAAGAACTGTGAAGGTGAACTTTGGCGGCATTCTCTCTCAAGAAGAGAACATAGGCAAGATCGGCGCGCAAATCTTTCTGGCACTCTTTTCTAACTTTCAATCGCTCGACTGGCTCTCCCGCGCGAGCATCGCATAGACGGTTGGCGTGATGATCAGCGAAAGCAGCAGCGCGACGGTTAAACCGCCGATGACGGCGATGGCTAAGGGTTGTAGCAGTTCCGCGCCCGCGCCGAACGCCAGTGCGAGCGGCAGCATACCGAGTATTGCCGCAAGCGATGTCATCAGCACGGGACGAAAGCGGCGTCTGCCCGAACGCAGCAGCGCTTCGCGCAAGTTGTCGCCCGCCGCCAAGTGCTCTTCGACCACATCGAGCATCAGGATGCCGTTTTTAGCGACGATGCCGACAGTCATAATCATGCCCATCAGAGACACGATGTTGAGCGTCGTTCGTGTAATGAAAAGTGCGGACAGCACGCCGCCCAGCGCGAGCACCGCGCCCGCGACAATCGCCACCGGGTGCGCGAACGAGCGAAACTCGATGAGCAGCACGACGAAGACGAGCGCGATGGCGGAAAGCAAGGCGAGCGCGAGTTCGCGGAAAGATGCTTGTTGTTCTTGGAAAAGGCCGCCGTACTCAATCGTCATTCCCGGCGGCAACTTCACTTCGCTCGCCAATCGAGCTTTGATTTCACTGATCGCGCTCCCCAAGTCGCTGCCTGAGAGCCGCGCTGTGACCGAAACCGATTGGCGCAAGCCGTCGCGCTCGATCTCCGTCTGCCCTTGCTCATAAGCGACATCCGCCACTTGGTCGAGGCGAAACTGAGCGTTCGTTTGTGGCGAGCGGATGAGCAGAGCGCGCAACGTGTCGAGCGATTGTCTAGACGATTCGGGCAACAGGACGCGCACGGTGACGAGTCTTCCCTGTTGCAAGATTGACGACGCGGCGTCGCCCGTCATCGCCGTCGTGACGGTGTTCGCCACATCCGTCGCTGTTACGCCGAAGCGCGCCGCGCGTTCAGGGTCAACATTAAAGGTGATGGTGGGGCCGCTTACGACCACGCCGTTAAACGTGTCAACGACGCCGGGAATTTTCTTGATCGCGTCTTCGATGCGCGTCGCCGTTTTATGCAGCGCAACGGTGTCTTCACTGAATATGCGAATCTCAATCGGCGCGGGCGAACTCGTCAAATCACCGATCAGATCAGTGAGGATGCCGACGAACTCGATCTGTAGCGCCGGTTCAGACGATTCTATTGAGCCGCGCAGATCATCGATCACGGCTTCGGTCGGGCGCGCGTGGCCGGGTTTTAGTTTAACGAGAAAGTCACCCGTGTTCGGCTCAGTGATCGAGAGTCCGAGTTGCAAACCTGTTCGCCGTGAATAGCTTTCGACTTCAGGCGTTTCTCGAAGCAAGCCTTCGACATGACGCAAGATGCGGTCGGTCTCCGCGAGCGACGTCCCTGGCGGCGCGGTGTAATCGAGCACAAACGCACCTTCATCAAACGCAGGCAAAAACTCTGTGCCGAGATGACGGTAAAGAAAGAATGAGCCGAGAAGCACAAGGCACGCAAGCAAAAGCACCAGCGAGCGATTGCCGAGCGCAAAGTCGAGCACGCGCTCGTAACGCCGGATGAGCCAACCCAAGAATCCTTCCGTCACTTCTTCCTGATCTTCGTCAATGCGGTTAGCGCCTTCCTTAACTTTCACGAAACGCTTGGCGAGGACGGGCGTAAACGTTAGCGCCAGCACAAGTGAAGTCAGCAGCGCCACCGCCATCGTCAGAGCCAGCGAGCGAAAAAAAACGCCGGTTACGCCCGTTAAGAAAGTGAGAGGGAGGAAGACAACGACGGGCGTAATGGTTGAACCGATAATCGGAATTGTAATTTCCGAGATCGCCGCTTCAATCGCTTCGTTGCGCGTTTGTCCTCGCGCAAGATGCGTGTAGATGTTTTCTACGACAACAATCGCATCATCAATCACAAGCCCGATGCCTGCCGCGACGCCGCCCAGTGTCATCAAGTCGAACGATAGCCCCGCGAAGCGCATGGCGAGAAACGTCGCCAAGACGGTAACGGGAATAACGACTGCTGCGACAATCGTTGTTCCCCAGTTGCGGAGAAACAGGTAAAGGATTCCGATTGACAGCAGCAGCCCGATGATGATCGCGTCGCGCACCGACTTCATCGCTTCGCGCACGAGAAGCGACTGGTCGTAAAACGGCGCGACCTTCACGTCCTTCGGAAGCAATTTGGCAGTCGCGGCGAGTTCCGCTTTAACTTCGTCATCAACCGTGACGGTGTTTGCGTCAGGCTGCCGCGTGACGTTGACGAGCACCGCATCGCGCCCGTCGGCGGTGACAATCGTGTACTGCGGCTCCGTGCCCGCGCCGACTGTGGCGATGTCACTGACGGCGACAGGAGAATTATTAACGTTGGCGACGACGATTGAATTTAGTTGTTCGGGTGAAGTCGCTTGTCCGCTCACGAGTGTGAGTTGCAATTGATGATTCTCTTCGACGAGTCCAGGCGAAGCGACGACGTTTGAGTTGCGCACCGCGTCCGAGACTTGCTGCACTGAGAGTCCACGCGCGGCGAGTCGTTCGGGGTCAATGGTGACGTGGTATTCGCGCCGCTTGCCGCCCGCGACCGCAACGCCCGCGACGCCCGGCAGCCTCGCCAGACGCGGGCTGATGGTGTAAGTGGCAATATCGTTAAGGCTCGCCGCGTCGCGCGTCTCGGATGTCAAACTGTATCCGGCGACGGGGAAGACGGCGAACGTCAAACGATCAACTCGCCTGATCGCAGCGGTTGGCGGCAGCGTCGCCGAGAGTTGCGAAAGACGCGCTTGCACGAGTTGGAGCGATTGCAGCACGTCAACGCTCCAATCAAAGAAGAGATTGATTTCCGTTGCGCCGCGCGCCGTTGTTGACTTTATGCGCGTAATGCCCGGAATGCCGTTCATCGCCTCCTCAACGGGGCGCGTTACGGAAACGAGCATCTGCGGTGCAGGGAGTACTCCGTTATTAACAATGATCACGATGCGCGGAAAGTCGGTCTGGGGAAAAATCGCGGTCGGCAAAGTGTAAGCCGCATAGAGTCCGGCCGCGCAGACGAGCAGCACGATGACGACGACTGCACGCGCTTGATTCGAGATGACGTGCGCGAAGTTCACTTATCACTCTCCGCTTTGTCGTGCCCTTCCGTTTCCTCTTTGTTCTCCTGCACCTTCGTGCCGTCGGGCAGAGCGTAATTGCC
>JACDAW010000210.1 GCA_013695245.1 Pyrinomonadaceae bacterium
TTTCTAATCAAAACAGACAACATCGGCCACGATGATTTTCTTCACCGCCGAGACGCAAGAGCCAAGCCGCAGAGGTTCGCAGAGAAAACATCTCAACTCTCTCTGCGCTTTCCTCCGCGTCTCGGCGATAAACATTGTCTCTCGATACATATCTCATACAGAAATCTAGTGTACTTATCTTCTATGCTCTGTTTCTAACCTATTCTTACGAGCGACGGGCGCGTTTCCTCGCCTTCCGGCGCGCGCTTCTCCCACCTGCGACCGCACACGCGACAACGGTAGCGATTCTTCTCCTCTGGATTCGACCGAGCTCCGCCTTCCAGAAAAGCCGCAACATATGCGGGCACACTCGCCCCTTCCAACCGCTCAAATTTTTCGCATGAACACTTTAAATCTTCCATTCGCTTTCACCCGTCCTCATTTTCAGCATCAAGATTCGATCACCAAGTGTAAAAGTTTTGTACGAAAGCATCCAACCACTTACTAAATAAGCCTCCGATGGGTTATATTTCTGCTTTTACAACACACGCCGACAGCTTTACGGCTCAATCTTTTTGTCATTAATTATCAACGTTCGGAGAACTTTATTGTCAGCCGCCGCATTCTATGATCTCGAAGGGACTTTAGTCAGCACTAATCTCGTGCATACGCTCGGCTTCTATGCCAAAAATCAAGGCGGCATTCTGCGCACCATCCGCAAGAGCGCGACGACTCTTTTAAGCATCCCGCTTTTCGCGGCGACCGACCAATACAGCCGCAAGGTTTTCAACGATCTCTTTTTCAAACGCTATACGGGCGAATCGGAAGACCGCCTGCGGTTCTTCGCTGATGAACTTTTTGAAGACGTTTTGAAGCCCGCCGTCTTTCCCGGCGCGTATGAACTGCTTGAGAAATCGCGTAGCTTAGGCTTTCGCCAAGTCGTCGTCACCGGCGCGCTCGACTTCTCGGTTAAACCACTGATGGAACATTTCGGCATCACGGACTACGTCGCCAATCGCTTGGAGTTTGTCAACGGCATCGCTACGGGGAGATTATTGCCGCCCGTCCTCGCCGCCGCCACGAAAGCGACATGGATCAGGCAATTTGCCGAACGCGAGAACATCAACCTAAACGAGTCTTTTGCCTATACCGACTCGATGAGCGATCTGCCGATGCTCTCGCTCGTCGGGCATCCGGCGGCCGTTAATCCCGATATGCGTCTGCGTCAAACGGCGCTGCATCACGATTGGCCGATCTTAAATTTGAAATGACAAATGACACGGCAACAAGCTTCGTCGCCGAAGCGCGGAAGTATTTGTTTGACGTTTACCTGCCGCGCGTCGAGCGGTGCGTTGAAGAATTGACCGATGAGCAAATCTGGTGGCGACCGAACGAGCAATCAAACAGCATCGGCAATCTGTTATTGCACCTTGCGGGCAGCACGCGCATGTGGATCGTTTCAGGCGTTGGCGGCAAGGCAGTTGAGCGTGACAGGCAAGCGGAATTTGATGAACGTTCAATTGTTCCACGTCAAGAACTTTTAATGCTGCTCAAAAATTCTTTGCGCGAAGCGGACGAGGTATTAGCGAATTACGACGCTTCAAAGTTGCAAGAACTACATCGCGTGAAAGATGACACCGTAACATCGCTCGAAGCTTTGTTTCATGCCGTCGAACATTTTGCGATGCACGCGGGGCAGATTATGCTTTTAACCAAAATCATCACGAGCAGAGATTTACGTCTCTACGAGTGATAGAGACGCTTTGATTAACTTATGGCACTTCAACTAAGACGCAAAACGCATGGATCGATCATCTACACTTGAGCGCGACAGCGCGCCGCGCATCGTCTCTTCAGATCGTTTTGAAAACAATGCGCGCGCCTCGCGCGACTCTTCTTGTTAAATTGACGCATTGATATTTTATGAAGAAACAAATCGACATTTTTGAAAGCCCCGGATTTCTCCTGATGCACGCCGCGTGTTTGCTGGCCATCTGGTCGGGAGTCAGCCCGGTCGCGCTCTTTGTCTGCGTGGCTTTATACATCGTCCGCATGTTCGGCATAACGGCCGGTTATCATCGCTACTTTTCACACCGTACTTATAAGACGAGCAGACTTTTCCAATTCGCGCTCGCCTGCCTCGGTGCGTCTGCCGCTCAACAAGGCCCTCTGTGGTGGGCGTCTCATCACCGGCATCATCATAAATTCTCTGACACGGAGCACGACGTCCATTCGCCGGTGACGCAAGGATTCTGGTGGTCACATATAGGCTGGGTCTTGTCGCCCGGTTTTCACGAGACGAATTACAAAATGGTGCCCGATCTCTTAAAGTATCCTGAACTGCGATTCATCAATAGATTTTACCTTTTGCCTCCCTTTATTCTGGCGCTCCTCGTTTGGGCGCTCGGCGCGACGTTAGAGCATTACTTCAGCGGACTAGGCACTTCAGGCTTCCAGATGCTGGTCTGGGGATTCTTCATCAGCACGGTTTTGCTCTACCACGGCACGTTTACCGTCAACTCTCTCGCTCACGTCATCGGTCGCCGCCGTTTCGATACCGGCGATGACAGTAGAAACAGCGCTCTCGTGGCGTTAATCACGCTCGGCGAAGGCTGGCACAATAATCATCATTATTATCCGGCTTCGGAGCGGCAGGGATTTTACTGGTGGGAATTTGACATCTCACATTATGTTCTGCGGCTCCTGAGTTGGTTGGGGATCGTGTGGGATTTGAAATCCCCGCCGAAGCGAGTGTATGAAGTTCCTTCTAGCGATTTAACCGAGATCATTGACGACAAAGAGTTGCGCCTCTCTCAATAATTTAAACGCTCCTTATTCTTAACTTATGGCACTTCAATTAAGACGCAAAACGCACGAATCAATCATCTATATTGACCGCGACAGCGCGCCGCGCATCATCCCTTCAGGCGAAGATTTTCTGCTCGAAGATTTGCCCGTCGGCACGCGCGTTATTTATCCAAAACCGCCAATCAAAGGGCTGCCGAACCCGGAAGCAGCGATCCGTTATGCGCTCAACCACCCGCACGATTGCGATCCGCTTTTCGCGCAACTCGAACCGGGCATGAAAGTCTCCATCGCGCTCGACGACATCTCGCTGCCGCTTCCGCCAATGGCGACGCCCGACGTGCGCCAGCAAGTTTTAGAGATCGTCCTCGACATGCTCGCCGGACACGGCGTTGACGATGTGCATATCATCATCGCCAACTCGCTTCACCGCAAGATGACCGAAGGCGAGATGAAGCGCATGGTCGGCGCGAAGATTCATAAAGAGTTTTATCCTGACCGCTATTACAACCACGACGCCGAATGGACGGAAGGCTTAAAAACAATCGGCGAGACGAAACACAAAGAACCGCTCCGCATCAACCGCCGTTGCGCCGAAAGCGATCTGATCATCTACATCAACATCAACCTCGTGCCGATGGATGGCGGGCACAAATCGGTCGCCGTCGGACTTTGTGATTACGAAAGTTTGCGCGCGCACCACGAGCCGCAGACGATCCGCGATTCCGACAGTTACTTCGATCCGAAAGCCTCGGCGCTCAACCACAAAGTCGTGCGGCTCGGTAAAATAGTTGACAAGGAATTAAACGTCTTCCACATCGAAACCGCGCTTAACAACCGCATGTACACGGGTCAGATGGATTTTCTCCTCAAGAACGAAGATGATTTCACTTCCTTTGACCGTATGAAGTTTGAAGCCGTCCGCTTTGCGATGAGCAAAATGCCGCGCGCCGCAAAACGCAAGATGCTGCACGCGATTCCGGCGCAATACGAATTGATTGCCTGCCATGCCGGAAAGACCGAAAGCGTCCACGATAAAATCTTAGAGCGCAACTTTGCGCAGTATGCGATTCCCGTTAACGGGCAATGTGACATTTTAATTTCTGGCGTGCCGCATATCTCGCCTTACAACGTTAACTCTGTCTTGAATCCGCTGCTCGTGCAAGTGATGGGTCTGGGCTACATTCACAACATGTATCGCGGCAAACCTCTTCTGAAAAAAGGCGGCGTGCTCATCCTTCAGCATCCTTGCTACGACGATTTCGATCACGATTTTCACCCTAGCTACATCGAATTCTTCAATCGCCTTTTGCCCGAAACGCGCGATGCCTTTACGCTTCGTGAAAAATACGAGCGCGAGTTTGCCAATAACCCTTCGTATGTCGAGATGTACCGGCGCGGCAACGCTTATCACGGCGCGCACCCGTTCTTCATGTGGTACTGGGGCGAAAACGGTCGCCAACACGTCGGGCGTGTGATCGTCGCCGGAGCCGAGAACGCGCACGTCCCCGAAATTTTAGGTTGGGAGCGCGCAGACAATTTAACTGAAGCGATCTCGATGGCGCGCAGCTACATGGGACGCTCGGCGGAGATTACAATGCTGCACCAGCCGATTATTTTAACGGCTGATGTAGAATAAAATTTTCAGTGAAGACATGGTTTTATCTTAAAGGAGTTGTTATGAGTTCGACGACAAAACTGATGACGGCTGACGAGTTGTTAGAGGTGCCGAAGTACGTGAACGGCAACGATTACCGTTACGAACTTATCAGAGGAGAATTGAAAACGATGTCGCCGACAAAACCGTTGCACGGCATTTATTGTGCACGTATCGCATCACTTCTTCTTAGATATGTTGAAGATAACAACTTGGGAGAAGTTTTTGGCGCGGAGACTGGTTTTATCGTTGAGCGCGACCCGGATACTGTGATGGGCGTTGACGCAGCTTTCGTCAGCAATGAGCGTTTGGCGACGGTCGAAAATTTTGAGAAGTTCTTTCCATTCGCACCCGATTTAGCCGTCGAAGTTCTCAGTCCCGGCAACACGGTTGACGAGATTGACGAAAAAATCTCTTTATACTTTGCCGCCGGATCGAAACTCGTGTGGCTCGTGAATCCGAAACGCCGCACCGTCAAGGTTTACAATTCCCCGCGTGAAGCACGAGTTTACCCTGAAGATGAAACGCTCGACGGCGGCGCGCTGCTGCCCGGATTTCAATGTGATCTCGCCAAGCTGTTCGCCATCGGCAAACGCTGATCAAATATCATGAAGTTATCTCCGACTGAAATTTATAACAACCGTAACCTGTTCATCATCGGCAGCACAGGCTTTCTTGGCAAAGTCACGCTTTCGATGTTGCTGCACCGCTTTCCGAATGTCGGTCGCGTGTATGTGACGGTGCGCGCCCGTTCGCAGGAAGAATCTGAAACGCGCTTCTGGAACAACGTTATTACTGCCCCGCCCTTTGATCCTTTGCGTGAGCGCTATGGCAGCGCGTTTGAGGGTTTCATCCGCGACAAGATCGCTGTGGT
>JACDAW010000230.1 GCA_013695245.1 Pyrinomonadaceae bacterium
GGTAAAACGTGATTGCCGACTGAATTAACGCTTGCAACAAAAGCTTGCGACGCGCATCAGGCTCGCGTAACCACAGGCTTTCCCACGCATCGTGCGCTTCATAGAAGCGGCGACTGTTGAATAAAGCGATGCCTTCAAGATATTCAGCCGGATAGACGCCCGCGTAGTCATGCCCGTCATCTGGGCGCTCTTCTCGCATCGTTAATCATGTTTATGAAATTCGTGCGTTACGAATCGGAAAACATCACGCGCCCACAAGCTCGGCTTCCATGTCGCGCAAAAATTCTGCCGGCGCAATGATGTGCCCCGCGATGGCAGACGCGGCGACAACATAAGGCGACGCGAGATAGACTTTGCCGGGGCCGCTACGTCCGGGGAAGTTGCGGTTCTGCGCGCTCACCGTCACCTGCTCGGCTGTTTTCGACGCGCCCGGCCCCGCATTGATGCACGCGCCGCAACTCGGATCGATCAACTCCGCGCCGACGCGCTCGAAGATTTCGATGTAGCCGCGCTCTCGCGCATATTGCTTGATCTTCTGCGAGCCGAACTGAAGGTAAAAATGCACGCCCGGCGCAACGCGCTTGCCTTGTTCGAGCGCGCTCTTCAGAACGGCCGCATACATATCCATATCCGCCATCTTGCCGCCCGTGCAACTGCCGCCGTAAGCCGTGTCAATGCGGACTTCTTCCGTCAGCTCACTGATGTTAATGCCATTACGCGGATCGCCCGGCGTGGCAACCATCGGGCGAATCTCGTCCAAGTTAATCTCAAACACGGCGGCGTATTCCGCATCCTCATCGCTCCGCAAAAATCCTTCACGCACCGTTTCTGCATCAAGCCCCCGCATTCGCGTGACGTACTCAAGCGTTACATCGTCTGGCTCGATAATGCCGGTTGTGCCTCCGGCTTCAACCGCCATATTCGTCAGCGTCGCGCGCTCATCAATTGACCAGTTGCTTAAACCCTCGCCCGCAAATTCTAAAACTTGTCCGATCCCCTTGCCCTCTTTCATGTAATCGGTCGCAAGGATAAAGAGCATCACGTCTTTCGCCGTTACGTCAGATGGCTTTTGCCCGCGTAGATTGAAGCGCGCAGTTTCGGGAACTTTGATGCGAATGTCTTTTGTGAACCAAGCGTTCGCCATGTCGGTCGAGCCGACGCCGAAGGCGAAGCAGCCGAGCACGCCCGCCATGCACGTGTGCGAATCAGTTCCGATCACAATTTGGCCGGGCAACGCGATATCTTCAACAACCGCGTTGTGACAGATCGCCTCTGATCCGCCCGCAGGATTTTCGCCGTAGTGCTTGATGTGCTGTTCGTTGGAAAACCTTTCTTGTGTGACGGCTAACCCGTCGGCGCGTTCTAACAAGCCCATCTCACGGTGCTTCTGCGGCATCACGCGCCCAAGAAAAGTTAGGTGATCGCGGAAGGCGAAGACCGATTCAGGTTGAGTAACTTTCGCGTCTTTGCCTAAAGATTGCTTGAAGAGCGATTCCGCCATTGGCGTCACATACTCGTGCGAGAAGCGCACGTCCGCGACAGCAAACAACGCATCGCCGGGTTTCACGGCTTCTACTCCGATCTCTCCGGCGCACACAAACGCATGGCGCGCGATGATCTTCTCCACCAAATTCATCGGGCGTTTTTTTGTTTCCAAAGCAGGCGGCGCGATCTCGCCCGCGAGTCGCGCTTTGTTGTAATTAAAAAGTCCGCCGTACTCGACAATCGCTTTTGAAATAGGATCAAGCCCGTGCGTAAACTCTTCCAAAGGAATTTCCTCGCCACGATTGATCCGCTCGATGAGTCCAAAGTCAGTTGAGGTAAGTAACCCGATGTTCTGCGCGTTCTGTCCGTAAATTTTCTCAATCGTCTTGGCGATCACGAGTTCTATTCCAGCCCACTTCTCCGCATACGGCGCGGTTTCACGAGACGATCCGCAACCCTTCGACAAACCTGAGACGACGACGGAGAAGCCGCCATTCTTTACTTCATCTTTTTTCACCGCCTCCTCGCGCATCCCGACATAGACGTAGTGCCCCAAAGTCTCATCATAGTAGAAGCAAACCCAGCCGGGCGTGATCTCGTCGGTCGAGATGTTGTTCATTAAAGAGCGATCAGGATTGAACGTGAGGTTTTCGCCGTCGGCGAGTTGGCGGCGGATTAAAGACGTGTCGTCAGTTAAATAAAGCGTTCGTCTGGTGAACTTAATACGATCAGGTCGCTTGGAAATCTTCTCTACGGAGTTCATGCTTGTTCCTTAAAACGAATTGTAGAACGTTTGTCCCAAGCTAACATTATAAACCGAAGCAGGCGAAAAAGTCTTTTCCGTCTGCGCACGCGCTTGATGCAGATGAGCGCGAGCGAACTTGTTGCCGTGGCATAATTTCCTTGACGTGCGCGTTGCGGCTGTGGCTTGATCTAAAACAGTAATCAAAGAACTCTTTCCCGTTACCGTAGCGCACATAAACTCCGAAAATGAGAGGATAATTCCTTTATGAACGCATCAAGCGCCATCGCTGCTAATCCGGCATTTGCGCACGCCGCCGAAGACAAGCACCCGAAAGGTCTCTACGTTCTTTTCGCCACCGAGATGTGGGAGCGTTTCAGCTTCTACTCGATGCTCGCGCTCTTTACGCTTTACTTGCGCGACCCGGCGGAGGGTTTCGGCTGGACGGCGGCACAAGCGACGACGCTTTACGCGAATTATTTGATGTTCGTTTACGCCAGCCCGCTCATCGGCGGATTTATTGCGGACAGATTCACGGGTTATCGCAAGGCGGTGATGATTGGCGGCTTCTTCTTTATGGCTGGTCACGGATTGCTTTCGATTCCCGCGCTGTGGGCGGTTTATCTCGCGCTGACCTGTCTTGTCATCGGCAACGGATTTTTCAAACCGAACGTCTCGACGATGGTCGGCAATCTCTACCCGGAAGGCAGCCATCTAAAAGACCGCGCCTATAATATTTTTTATATGGGCATCAATATCGGAGCGTTTATCGCGCCGATTGTGATGGAAGTTGTCAAAGCTAAATTTGGTTTTCACCCCGCGTTCGCCGTCGCCGCTTTCGGAATGTTGATTTCGGTCGGGATTCTCTGGTATTTCAAAAGTCTCGTTGAACACCCGGATGATTTAGCCAACCGAAAACGGAACGCCGCGACGGAAAAGGCAAACGTTGCCGCAACTGCGGTTGACGCTCCGCCAAGCGGCGTCAGTGACCAAGAACGAGACGAAACCGCTCCTCGTTCGGCAGACCAAACACGGCAAGACACGATGAACGCCGTGCCCGATTGGAAACGCATTGCCGCCCTTATCGTCATTTTCCTGATCGTCATCGTCTTCTGGATGGCCTTTCACCAGAACGGCTCGACGCTGACTTATTGGGCGGACGACAACACGGCGTGGAATGTCTCCGGCACAATTTCAAATTCAATCAACGCCTTCTGGGTCGTCACGCTGACGTTTCCGCTGATTTGGTTTTGGGGTTATCTGGACAAACGCGGCAAAGAACCCGCAACGCCGACGAAAATGGCAATCGGAATGACGCTCACCGGATTGTCGTTTGTAGTTTTGTGGTATGCGGCGACCGTCGGCGAAAGCCAAACTCCGACGGCGCAGCAACTCGCCGCCGGCGAGTTTCGCATCAACGAGCGCGTCGTCAAAAATCTCGCTGCGCAAGGCGTGCCGAAAGACGTGCTGGATAGAATCGTCGCTGCAAAGGACGCGGACGGCAAAAATTTAATCTACGGCGTGAAATTCTCGCCGAAAGAAGACGCAGCGACCAAACAAATGATGTCAGGCGAACAGCACTTGATGAACGCTCTCAACACGGTCGTTCCCGGACAAGCCGCGCAATACCGCGAGGCGTTTATGCAGAAAGCGTATTTGTTCCGCGTCTCACCGTTCTGGCTAGTTTTCGCTTACGCGGTGGTAACGCTCGGCGAGTTGATGTTGTCGCCGATGGGATTATCCTTAGTTTCAAAAGTCGCGCCGATTCGTCTGCGCGGATTATTGATGGGTGGCTGGTTCGGAGCGACGGCAATCGGCAACAAGCTGACGCAAATCGGCGTTTTCTGGGACATCTGGCTGCAATCAACATTTTTCCTCGTGCTGGCAGGCATGGCTCTGGTAATGGCGGTCGTGCTGTTCTTACTGCTTAAACCATTGAAAAAAGCGATGCCGGGCGTGTAAGTGAAAGTAGGAAGTGAAAAGGATGAAGGATGAAGTGAAAGAGAGATCGTCAATTGACGACATCATCGAACTTTACAAAAAGGACGTTGACCGCAC
>JACDAW010000234.1 GCA_013695245.1 Pyrinomonadaceae bacterium
GAGGTGACGCATATCAATCTCAACGACAACTGCGTCGAAGGGATGCGTCATCGCACGCTCCCCATCTTCTCCGTCCAGTATCACCCGGAAGCCGCACCCGGCCCGCACGATGCCCAACACCACTTCCGACGCTTTATCGAGCTGATGCAACGCGCCGCTGCTGTTTGATGAACCGACGCCTGGTATGTGTGTCAAGGATGCGTTCAATTATATCGCCAATATGGGAGCCGTAGATAAAAGGGGCCAGCTTGCGCCCCCGGAGAAACTACGCGAGCCCATAATCATGAAAGTAAAATTGTAAGTTTCCGATGAAAGTTACAACTGAAGCGTTGAGGCAATCGCTTTGCGGTCTTAAGATTCCGCCTCGCTACCAGCGATGATACGCGGGATGACCGGGCTTGACGGCGACGAAGGTGCCGCGCGAGGTCGCACAGATTTTTCCGTGGGCTATCAGTTCCGCTTCGACTATGGCGCGGGTCTCGGTGGATTCGACAACTCTGGCGACGAGCTGGACGGGCGCATCTGTGGGCGTCGGTCGCAGGAGCTTGATCGAGTAATCAGCCGTCACGGTGCAGGGTGGATGATCCGCCCCTGCGCGCTGCATGAGATGCCAGGTAGCCGCCCAGTTTGAATGGCAATCGAGCAGTGTGCCGATGATGCCGCCGTTGAGCATGCCTGGGAACGCTTCATGGTAAGGTTCCGGCTTCCACTCACAGACGACTTCGTCGCCGCGCGCAAAACTTCGGATGCGAAGTCCCTTCTCATTAACCGGGCCGCAGCCGAAGCAGCTATTTTGGGGAGCATATTTTTCCTGAAGACTTTGCTCGCTCATCCCTCTTGAACCTACCGGCGGCACAATCTTAATCAGTCCTCTCCAGCTTGAGTTCGCCGGAGGCGAGGTCTGGCCGCGCGCGAACCATCTCTTCGGGGGTAGTGCTGGTGGTCGGATGATCCGGCTGTGATGGAAGGCTGGCAGGAGGCGCGCCTTTTTCAGAAGCAGCGGGAGCGACGGCAGCAGCCGCAGCAGTAGTCTCCTCCGCCGGTTTAAACAGATCGGCCAGTCCTTCGCTCCCCTTGTGTTCGAGCCAGTGCCGGTAACTGACGGTCGCGATGGCGATCACAGGAATGGCGAGGAATATCCCGGCCACACCGCCCAACTCCGCTCCGGCCAGAACCGCCAGAATAACCGCCAGCGGGTGCAGGTGTATGCCCTGCCCGATGAGACGCGGATAGATGACGTAATCTTCAACGATGCGCAGGATTGCCAGAAACAACAGCACTCCGAGCACGAGGTTGAGCGAGTAGAAACTGGCGATCAACGTCGCAATAATCGCCAGCGTGAGCGGGCCGACGAGCGGAATGAATTCAAACAGACCCGCCAGGATGCCGAGCACCAGCGAGTAAGGCACGCCCATCAGAAAGAATGCAATGGAGCAGATAATGCCAATCAACAGACATGCCATCAACTGGGCGCGGATGTATGCGGCGAGCGTGCTGTTCACATCCTGAAAAAACTCGTCGCCGCGCCAGCGCCAGCGCCCGCGCGGAAGCATCTGCAAGGCCGAGCGGCGAAAGCTATCCACATCCTTTAAGAGAAAAAAGGCGAGGATCGGAATCAGCACGAGCCACGGCACATAGCTCAGCGACGCGATGAAGAAACTCCCCAGCCCCTCGGTCGTATAAGCGCCCACGGTCTCGATGGCATGCGTGATGTTTTTATTGATTGCCTCGCGCGCGGTGGCGGGAATCTGGTAACGCGCATAGAAATCCTTGAGGCCTTCTGTGCGCGCACGTGCCGAGGTGAAATAGGCCGGGGCCTGGTTCGCAAACTCTGTGATTTGAGTGCCGAGCTGCGGCAGTAGAAAATAGATCACCAGGCCAAGCGAGCCAAAGAGCACCACATATACAATGGCGATTGCCGCCACGCGCGGCATGAGGCGCTCGCGTCCACGTACATTAAAGGGACGATGCACGAACTCGACCAGCGGCGCAATCAAATAGGCGAAAAAGACCGCCAGTACGATAAGCAGGATGACACCCGTAATGGCGCGCAAAATCCAGAGCCCCGCGATCACTGCCAGCACGATGAAGATCATGCGCAGGATGGCGCGCGTCTGCATCCAGCTTGCTTCGGCGGTGGCCGCCACTGCCGTCTCCGCTACTTGTTTGGCTTCTGTGTGATCGCTCAAAACCAGCTCCCGATCTATTATTACAGGCGTTCGACGAAATTCCTGACCTGTTGTTGCTCGATTGACGACAGGTCGCGAAACTCTATAACGGCGGCGCTTTTTATCTAGTGCTCTACTTCGTCCTCTTCTTCTACCTCTTCATCCAGCTCGACGGGCTGCTCGCGCGCGCGCGGCGCGGCGGGCTCCCAGACCAGCCCGCGCCATTCATCCGTCGCGTCCAGCAGTTGAAGCGCGGCCAGAGGGTGCGCCGCATTGCGTTCGAGCCGCAAGACCTCCGTGATGACCTTCAGCTTGCGGCCCTCTTCGCCGAGCACGCTTAATTGAACGCGGCTGCCGACATCCGGCAGCTCGCGCTGCAAGTGTACCAGCGCGCCTTCGGGGCCGACATTCTCCGTTGTCCCTTCGGCGACGACGTGTGCGCCGTCTTCCCTGTCCCACTCCGCCTGCACTATCAGCGACGTGAGATAACGCGGGCCTGTTCTATTATCCGCCTCAATTTGTCGGGGCATAAACTCACTCTCCCTTGCAAAGCACAAGCTATCGAATAACGCACCAGCGAAAGACTGCTTTCAGTAGAGGTAAACGACTAATTTCAACCGAATCCTTAAAACTAATGACAAATGACGAGACTGGATTAAGTTTTTATCTTATCACTCGTCATCGCCCTTCACTACTCCTCTTCCGCGCGGAGCTTCTCAAGGACGGAGATGTCTTCGAGCGTCGTCACATCGCCAGCCACCGACCCGCTCGTCGCGATCTCGCGCAGAAGGCGACGCATGATCTTCCCTGACCTTGTCTTCGGCAGCATATCGCTAAAGCGTATCTCGTCGGGACGCGCGAGCGCGCCGATCTCATGCGCGACGTGGCGGCGCAATTCTTCGCGCAACTCATCCGAAGCCGCATGTTGACCTTCGAGCGTTACGAAAGCGACGATGGCTGAACCCTTGAGATCGTCAGGACGACCAACGACAGCCGCTTCCGCCACCGCTTCGTGCGAGACGAGCGCGCTCTCGATCTCCATCGTGCTCAAACGATGCCCGCTCGTATTGATCACATCGTCAACGCGCCCCATGATCCAGAAATAACCTTCACGGTCGCGGCGCGCGCCGTCGCCTGCGAAGTATGCGCCCGGAAATTCCGACCAGTAACCTTTGCGATAACGCTCATCGTCGCCCCAGATCGTCCGTAGCATCGAAGGCCACGGGCGACGGATGACGAGATAGCCTCCCGCGTTTGCTTCAACCGATTCGCCCGCCTTTGAAACCACATCCGCTTCAACGCCGGGCAGAGGCAAAGTCGCCGAGCCGGGCTTCGTCGGTGTCGCGCCCGGAAGCGGCGCGATCATGATCGCGCCCGTCTCCGTCTGCCACCACGTGTCAACCACGGGGCAACGCTCATTGCCGACAACTTTGCGATACCACATCCACGCTTCCGGGTTAATCGGTTCGCCCACTGTGCCGAGCAAACGCAAACTCGAAAGATCGTGTTTGCGCACCCACTCTTCGCCCCATTTGAGAAAAGAGCGGATCGCGGTCGGCGCGGTGTAAAAGATGTTAACGCCGTGACGTTCGATCATCTTCCAAAACCGCGACGGATCAGGATGATTCGGCGCGCCTTCATACATGAACACGGTCGCACCCGTCGAGAGCGGCCCGTAAACAACATAACTGTGTCCCGTGACCCAGCCGATGTCCGCCGTGCACCAGTAAACATCCGTGTCGCGGATGTCAAAAACCCATTGCGTCGTAAGATGTGTGCCGAGCAGGTAGCCGCCCGTTGTGTGAAGAATACCCTTCGGCTTTCCCGTCGTGCCGGAAGTGTAGAGAATGAACAACGGATGCTCGCTTGGCAGTTCTTCGGCCGGGCAGTCGCTTGACGAGTTCTGCATCAATTCATGCCACCACTCGTCGCGTCCCTGTTGCATCGCAACGTCACTGCCTGTGCGTTTGACGACAATGCAGTGTTCAATGGTCGGGGTTGATTGCAGTGCTTCATCAACTGCAGGTTTTAAACGTATCTCCGAACCGCGCCTGAAGCCGCCGTCGGCAGTGACGACGAGTTTGCAACCCGAATCGTTAATGCGATCACGAAGCGCTTCAGCCGAGAAGCCGCCGAAGACGACATTATGTGTTGCGCCAATGCGCGCGCACGCGAGGCACGCAATCGCCAACTCCGGGATCATCGGCATATAAAGCGCCACGCGGTCGCCCGCCTGCGCGCCCAAGCTCTTCAAGACATTGGCGAAGCGGCACACTTCCGCGTGGAGTTGCGCGTAGGTGAGCGTGCGTGTTTCGCCCGGTTCGCCCTCCCAGATGATCGCGGCTTTGTTGCGCCGATGAGTTTCGAGATGACGATCAAGACAGTTGTAGGAAACGTTTACGCGGCCGCCGACGAACCACTCGGCATGAGGCTCTTCCCATTTTAAAACCGTGTCCCATTTTTTAAACCAATGCAGTTCTTCCGCCATGCGCGCCCAAAACGCTTCGGGCGCATCGTGCGCTTCGCGCCGCAAGTTTTCATAATCTTCCATCGAACTGATGCGCGCGCGTTTTGCGAAATCTATGGGCGGTGGAAAGACGCGCTCTTCGTGAAGCACCGAATCAATGTTTTGCGTTGATGAAGACATCCTTGTTCAAACTCCTGCGAGAAATTCGTGTGGCGTTGCAATCGCTTTAGCGACATACAATCAGCGTAAATTGTTGTCTTGTGTACCACAAACAGCTTTGTGCGGACAATGGTTTAAGTTTACAGCGTGTTATAATCTTCTCTCTATTTACGATGAACAAGGCTGGAATCTACATCCACATTCCGTTCTGCCGCGCGCGTTGCTCTTACTGCGATTTCGCCACCGGAGCCTACGACGCCGCACTGTGCGAGCGTTACGTGCGCGCGGTGGAAGATGAGATCGCTTCGTTCAAACATGATGATAATCCGGTTGAAGTTGACACGATCTACTTCGGCGGCGGCACGCCCAGCTTGCTCGCGCCCGCGCAAGTCGAAACGATCCTCAACTCCGTACACAAACGTTTTCGCGTCGCGTCTAACATTGAAGTGACGATGGAGATGAATCCCGGCACGGTGACGCCTGAGACGCTTCGCGCGTATCGTCGTCTCGGCATTAACCGCGCGAGCTTCGGCGCGCAGACCTTTGACGACCGACACTTGCGCCGCTTGGGTCGGACGCACAGCGCCGACGACACGCGACGCACGTTCGATGATCTACGCGCCAACGGTTACGAAAACATCAGCTTCGACCTCATCGCCGCGCTGCCCGGTCAAACGCTTCAAGCGTGGTCATCGAATCTCGACGAAGCCTTGCGCCTGCGCCCCGAACATCTCTCGCTTTATCTCCTCGAAGTCCATGAAGGCACGCCGCTCGCTGCTCAGATCAGAAGCGGACGCGCGCCGCAGCCTGATGAAGACACAGCGGCCGAGATGTACAAAATAATGCTCGAACGCACGGCGACTGAAGGTTACGTGCATTACGAAATCTCAAACTTCTGTCGCTCAGGCTACGAATCACGTCATAACACGAAGTACTGGACGGGCGCGCCTGTCTTCGGCTTCGGTTGCTCGGCGCATTCTTTTGACGGACGAAACACGCGCTGGTCAAACGAACGCGACGCGCGCCGCTTCGTTGAAGCTTTAGAGAACGGACGCGAAACGGTTGTGGAAACGATAAAACTTGAAGCGCACGAGGCGGCGGCTGAAAACATCTTTCTCGGATTGCGGCTCATGCGCGGCGTTGATCTCGGCGAACACCGAAAGCGTTTCGGTGCAGACGTGTGCCGCGAACACGCGGACGATCTCGCGCGCCTAACCGAAGCCGGACTCATCGAGCTTTCCGGCGAACGCTTGAAACTGACCAGTTCCGGCGCGCTGCTTTCAAATGAAGTTTTCGCGGTGTTTGTGTAAATCGCGTCCGGGTGCGCGGTTGATGACGCTTTGTTCGTAGTCGTCGGTTAATCTCATATATGCGAATCACTTCTATTGGGCTGATGCTCGCCATCTCTTTTTGTTTCACGGGACGGTGCCTCGCGTCTCCAAATCAAAACAAGATCAAGCGCTTGGACGGAAGCTCAATCTCGTCAGCCGAGATCGAACGCAACGTGACAAGGTTGATGGAGGCGGCGCATGTGACAGGTCTTAGCATTGCGATCATCAACGACTCGAAGATCGCTTATGTTAACAGCTTCGGCTTCAGGAATAAGGAAGAGCGTCAAGCTTTAACACAGAACACGGTGATGTACGGGGCGTCATTTACAAAAGCGGTTTTCGCTTATCTCGTAATGCAACTCGTCGAAGAAGAGGCGCTCGATCTGGACAAGCCGGTTCATCAGTATTTAGCAAAACCTTTGCCCGAATATGAGAAGTACAAAGACTTGGCGGGTGACGAAAGGTATAAATTGATTACCGCCCGGATGCTCCTCAGTCACACGAGCGGATTCCCGAATTGGCGTTGGTTTAACCCGGATGAGAAACTCGACATCAAGTTCGCGCCCGGCTCGAAATATAGCTACTCAGGCGAAGGCATCAGCCTCTTGCAGTTTATTATCGAAGAAGGAATCAAAAAGAACGTCGGGGAGATGATGCGAGAGAGAATCTTCAACCCGTTCGGCATGACGCGCACAAGCATGATATGGAAAACAAGTTTCGAGAATGATTACGCCATCGGCTACGACGAGAACGAAAAACCGCTCGGTCATCGCAGACGAGATGAGGTACAGGCTGCCGGTTCGATGGACACGACGATTTCGGATTACGCGAGATTTATGCAAGCAGTAATGCAGGGCAAGAATTTGAAGTCTCGATTTAGGGACGAGATGTTTAAGCCACAGATTCAAATCTTTTCCAAGCAGCAGTTCCCGACTCCATCCGTTGAGACGACCGACGAGAACCGAAAGATCGAACTTTCATACGGATTGGGTTGGGGATTGTTTCGCACGCCGCACGGTAAAGCTTATTTCAAAGAGGGGCACGACGATGGATGGGAAAATCATTCGGTCTGTTTCCCTGATAAGCGAATAGCCGTCGTGTTGATGTCAAACAGCTCAAACGGCGACCGCATTTTCAAAGAACTGTTGGAGACATTGATTAAGGACAAATATACGCCTTGGAAGTGGGAAGGCTACGTTCCGTACAACGAAAAGGGTTAACAGCGCGCGTGAAATTCTAACGACTATGAAGCTCATTGATCTACGCAGTGACACTGTAACAAAACCGACGCCTGCGATGCGACGCGCGATGATGGAAGCGGAAGTGGGCGACGACGTTTACGGCGAAGACCCGACCGTGAATCGTCTGCAAGACGTGGCCGCCGAAATCTTCGAGAAGGAAGCTGCGCTGTTTGTTCCGACCGGATCGATGGGCAACCAGATCGCCGTTAAGCTGCATACGAAGCCCGGCGCGGAAGTCGTGATCGAAGAGCGCGGTCACATTTACAATTACGAGATGGCGGCAATGTCTGCGATCTCCGGCGCGCTCGCGCGTCCTGTGAAAAGCGCGGACGGAAGCGGAATTTTGCAGTGGGGCGACATCAAAGCGGCAATTCACGCTAACGACGCGCCGTACTACGTTGCGCCAACCAAACTCATCGCGCTTGAAAACTCGCACAACCTTGCGGGCGGCGCGGTGATGACGCGCGAGCGAACCGAAGAGCTTTGCGCGCAAGCACATCGTCTTAATATTCCGGTTCATCTCGACGGGGCGCGCATCTTTAATGCGGCCGTCGCGCTTGATGAACCTATCGCTGCCCTCGCGCGCCCGGCCGATTCCGTGATGTTCTGTTTTTCTAAAGGTTTGGGCGCGCCCGTCGGCTCGATGTTGTTGGGCACGAAAGATTTCATCAACGAAGCGCGCGCGTGGCGTAAACTCTTGGGTGGCGGAATGAGACAAGCGGGCGTGTTGGCGGCGGCCGCGCTCGTCGCGCTCGAAGAATCTCCTGCGCGCCTCATTGAAGATCACACGAACGCACGTCGCCTTGCCGAAGGTTTGGCAGAGATACAGGGAATTGAAGTTGACCTTGAAAGAGTTGTCACCAACATCGTGATCTTCGACGTTGCGGAAACAAACTTAGATGCCAACGACATTTGCGCCGGGTTGCGAGAGCGCGGCGTGCTCGCTTCCGCTTTCGACCAAAGGCGTATCAGGATGGTGACTCACTACGACGTTTTACAAAAAGAGATCGACGACGCGCTCGCCGAGCTTAGAAGCGTGCTCGAAGAACAAAGACCGAAGACGGTTAACTCCGCGTTCCATTAAAGCGTAGATACGTCGCTTTAATGAAGCTAGTCGGACGTTCGCGGTCGAAACAAAGTGGTGGTATGAAGTTTACCGAGTTGATTCGCTTGTTAGAAAAGAATGACTTTCGACTTGTGAAAGAGAAAGGCTCTATTCGTTATTATGCTAAGAGCGGGCACGAGAAGTTAATTCGAGTTGATTACCACGGCTCGAAGGAAATTCCGTCCGGCACATGTCATGCTATTTTGAAAGCGGCCGGAATCAAAAAGGATGGTTAAGACGAGATGCTCGATTTAAAGTATTCAGTAGTGATTGAGGCGACGCTTGATCCTAATTTCTTTGGTTTCTACTCGCCGGAGTTGGAGGGTTTCACCGGCATCGGACATTCCATCGAAGATTGTTTATATAAAGCTAAGTGGGGAATAGAGGAGCACCTTGCTGTGTTGCGCGAACACAATCTTCCCATTCCCGAATTGAATTCTAACCCGACGGTGACGGTGCAAAACGAACAACGTCTTGACCGTGTCGCCTGAATCGTTGCGCTCCATGACACGACGAATGATCATCGCCATTGACGGCCCTTCCGGCGCGGGCAAATCAACGCTCGGCCGGATGCTGGCGCGCAAACTCGGCTTGCTTTATTTGGACACGGGCGCGATGTACCGCGCCGTCGCTTACGCTGCGCTTCGTTCTGACGCGAGCACGACGGACGCGGAAGCGATGGCGAAAATCGCGCGTGAAGCGCACATCGATCTCGTGGGCGATCCTGATTCGCTTCAGGTGTTGCTCGACGGGCGCGACATCTCGCACGAGATTCGCAACGAGCAAATAGGACACGCCGCGTCTATGATCTCTGCGATCCCGGAGGTGCGCCGCGAACTCGTCCGCCGCCAGCGTGAGATGGGCGCACACGGCGGCGTCGTCCTCGACGGGCGCGACATCGGGACGGTTGTGTTCCCGGACGCCGATATAAAGTTCTTCTTAACCGCGACGCCCGAACAACGCGCCGAACGCCGTTTCGACGAAGAACGCCGCCGCGAAGCCGATCTGAATTACGAAGAGGTGCTGCACGACATCAACGCGCGCGACCGCCGCGACGCCTCCCGCGCCGATTCGCCGCTCGCCATCGCTGACGATGCCATTGTGCTCGATTCAACAGAGCTTTCGATTGAAGATGTTTTCGAGCGTATATTAGAAGTTGTGCGTGAAAGAGAAGCGCGAAAGTAGAGCGCGGCTTCACCATCGAGAAACAAGATTTATGTTTACCGGCATCATTGAAGAATTAGGGTGCGTGGCGAGCATTGAGCGGCGCGGCGAAGGCGTGCGCGTGCGCGTTGATGCGCGCATCGTGACGGATGGCACGAAGGAGGGCGACTCCGTTGCCGTCAATGGCGTGTGTCTGACGGCGCTTGATGTTCACAGTGGCGGTTTCGCGGCGGACGGTTCGCGCGAGACTTTGCAGCGTTCAACGCTCGGCACGCTTCGCGCCGGATCGGTTGTTAATCTCGAACGCGCCGTGACTCCGCAGACGCGGCTCGGCGGTCACATCGTGCAAGGCCACACGGATGCGCGCGGGCGATTCTTAGGCGCGGAGGAACACCGGGGATCGTGGACGGTGCGCGTCGCTTACCCGCCGGAGATCAAACAGTATCTCGTCTTCAAAGGTTCGATCACGGTTGAAGGCATAAGCCTTACCGTCGCTGCGTTGACTGACGAACATTTCGAGATCGCTGTGATCCCGAAAACGTGGCAACTCACGAACCTTTCGCATCTGCGCGTGGGCGATGCCGTCAACTTGGAGGCGGATGTGATCGCCAAATACGTTGAGCGCATTTTGACGGTGAGAAACGAAAGAACGGGCGGGCAAGAGAACTCAACTTTAACGATGGAGAAACTCGTCCGACTCGGTTACGCATAACTTTCTCACACGCGGTCTAATGTTCGTTGGGCTGCTTCATCTTTCCTAAGGGATGAGCTATTAATCTGAATATATGCGAATTCATAGCTGGGATCGAAGGACAATTATCAAAGCATTGTTTCACAGTGTCATGATTGAAAGCGTAATTATCACACCTACGATTATATTTGGATGGGGGCACGCTGGTCCCGAAGGAGGGCTTCTTGGAATAATCAGTGGGCTTCTTAATTTGCCCGGATTTATTGTAGCTTTTTGGTTGACCTCAACCTTCGATTTAGATTTTCTTTCTTGGTATGCGTTCGTTGCTGTTGTATTCGTGTTTCAAGTATTGTTGCTCAGTTACGTTATATTTGCTTACCTTCGCCTAAAGGAAATTAAAATGCAGAGGTGAAGATTCAATCGAAAGCGTCGCCCAACAGCTCATTCAACCCGACGCCTCGATAGCATCCCTTTCATGGTTCTTCCTCTCGTCGTAAATTGTCGCTGGCGCTCGGCGCGGGTTAATTCGAGCGTTCAAGGTTCGCCAAAAGAGCTTCGATCTTGTAACATAGACGTGGCTTCGATTCGTCTCCCGCGCCTGAAGTTTGAGTGAATAAAAACTAATGCCTTTCGCTTCCATAGAAGAAGCCGCCGCCGATATTCGCGCGGGCGGCATGATCATTATTGTTGACGACGAGGATCGTGAAAACGAAGGCGACCTCGCCTGCGCCGCCGAATGCGTGACGCCTGAAATTATCAATTTCATGGCGACCAACGCGCGCGGACTTATATGTATGCCTTTGACGGAAGAGCGTTGCGACGAACTGCATATCACGATGCAGGTTGCCGATAACACTTCGTCGTTCGGCACAGCCTTTACCGTTTCCATCGAAGCGCGCGAAGGTGTGACAACCGGCATCTCGGCGGCCGACCGCGCGCACACGATCCGCACGGCCGTAAACCCGAAAACGAAGTCTTCCGACTTGGCGCGTCCCGGACACATTCTGCCGCTTCGCGCTCGCAAGGGCGGCGTGCTTGTGCGTCCCGGCCAAACGGAAGCGATTGTTGACGTGGCGCGCATCGCCGGACTTCAGCCCGCCGGAGTTATTTGCGAAATCATGAACGCGGACGGCACGATGGCGCGCTTGCCGCAGTTGAAAGAGTTTGCACGCGAGCACAACTTGAAAATAATCTCGGTTGCCGATCTTATTCGCTATCGCATACGCAAAGAGACGCTTGTGCGGCGCGCGGTTGAAACCGAAATCCCAACTGTCTATGGCAAGTTTCGCGCGATTGCTTTTGAGAACGTCGTTAACGGCGAGGTGCATCTGGCAATGGTGATGGGCGATGTCGCAAAGGCAACCGACACGGTGCTTGTGCGCGTCCATACAGAGAACGTGACGGGCGATGTGTTCGGCTCGCTCGTTGACGATTCGGGGCATCAACTCCACACCGCGCTTGAAAGGATTGCCGCCGAGGGGCGCGGCGTTGTGCTCTATTTGAAACAGCGCGAACACGGGCTTGATCTCATTCATCAACTGCGCACCCACGCGCTCGCGCAAGAGCAGCATCTGAGTTTTGAAGAAGCGCGGGCGGAGACGGGCTACGGCGCGGATCGTGATTACGGTGTGGGCGCGCAAATCCTGCACGAGCTTGGGCTGCGTCGCATCGTGCTATTGACGAATCATCCGCCGAAAGTTGCCGCGATTGAAGGCTTCGATCTGGAGATCGTCGGCAATGTTCCGCTTGGCGCTCCGGCAAGCGATCAAGGAATGGACGCGCCGCAGGCGAAGGCGGACGAGACAAGGTTCGCCGGCAGCGCGCAAGATTCATAAGTGCGGGCGGCAAATTCTTGCCGCTCGCATCTCCCGACGCTTTACCTCTCCTCAATCGAAGATTAATTTTATGATCAGCCGTGAAGGGCTGTTTCCGTAAACACGCTTTATGTCTTTTGACGAAAAGGACGAACCGCGCAACCAAACGCCGCCGCCAACGGAGATCGAAGAATCCGCTTCGCCGCAAGCTCCGGCTTCAAACGCGCCTGACGCCACGCCCGCCGAACGCGCGCGTTGGCGCATCGCTGCTCGTCGCATCGTCACGCGCCGCAACGCCGCCATCGCCGCGCTCGCCATTGGCGGACTCGTCCTTGCGCTCGTTGTGCTCGTCGTAATGCTTTACCGTGGCGGCACGATTGATCGCCAACTCGCTAATCAGATCAAGGGCACGCTCGCCCAGTACGGTATTCGCGCCGAGATCGAAGACTTCCACACGGTTTTCTCTAACCGCACCGTCGAGATGCGCAACGTTAAGCTTTACGACGCGCAGACGGGCGCACAACTTGGGCGCGTAGAGCGCCTGCTCGCAACCGTGCGCGTCGAAGATATGTTTGCGCTTAACTTACAGCGCAACATCAATCTTGAGTCGCTCGAAGTTAACGGACTCGAAGCGTGGGTTACATTCGACGAGGCGGGGCATTCTAACTTCGGTAACTTACGTCTGCCCGCGCCCGATCCGAATCGTCGCATACTGTTCTCTTATTCAACCGCGCAGGTGAAAGTCAGTAACTCCGTCGTTCACTACGCCGACGAGCGTTACGAGATTTCCGGTGACGCGCGCAATATTCGTTTGACCGTTCAACCCGACGATCCGAATCGTCCCGCCGAGAGTTGGATGAACACCGTTGCGCTCTCCGTCTCCGATTCGACGTTTGTTTATAACGGCCGTCCCGTCGAGAGAATTTCGGTTGACGCGCGCGGGCGCATCAATCAAACGCGCGCCGACATTGAAGAACTCACCTTGCGTTCGCCCATCGCAGAAGCGCGTCTGAAAGGCACGATGGACGATTGGCGAAACTTGCGCTACTACATGAACGTCGTGTCAAACGTCGATCTTACGCAAGCTTCGGACGTGTTGCAGACGGGCACGCCTTTGCGCGGCGCGGGGCGTTTTGAAGGAACAGTGGCAGGCGAGGGAACGCGCTACGAGGTCGAAGGGCAGATCAAATCCGACGCGCTCGCGGCGGCGAACGTGCGTTTGCAGGGCTTAAACGTCAGCGCGCGCGCATCGGGCGAAGGCGAAAGTTATGAAGCGCAGGGGCGCGCCGTCGCGGAGATTTTAACGGCCGGAGATTTCCGCTTAAGCACCGTGCAACTCGCGGGGCAAGTGATGGGCACGGGCACGGATTTTCGCTGGCTCGGCGAACTGCGCGCCGCGGCCGCGCGGAGCGGTTCGACGAGCATCTCCGAGTTGATCTTGCGCGATGTCGTGGCGGAAAGCCGGGATGAAAATTTGACGGCGACGGTCGGGCGCGCAAACGCCGGGCGCATCACCACATCGAGCGCAGACATGCGCAACGTGACGGCTTCAGGTGTCCGATTCGGAAATCGAAACGACGCGACGACGGTAACGGCCGCGAGCGTTAACGCCGCTAGCGTTGCAGCTTCCGGCGCGCGCGTAAACGGTGTCACAGCGTCGGGCGTAACCGCCACGACGCAAGGCAATACGACGAGCGTGGTGGCTAACAACGTGCGCGTCGGTTCAGTAAACGCGGCGGGCGCGCGCACAGGAAGTCTTAACATCGCGGGCGTGCGTTTGAGCATCCGTGACAACGGGCGCATTGAAGGGACGGCCGGTAATGTCAACGTCGGCACGGTGGCGCTTGACAGAAGTGTGGCGGGCGGCGGGCGCGTCGAAAACGTGCGCGTGGCGCGTCCCGTGTTCACGGTTGAACCGTCGGGTCGTTATCGCGTCACAGCGGATTTAAGTTTAGGCGGTGGCGTGCTCGGCGAACTCAATCTCGGCGCGGCGCAAAGTCGCGTGGTGGCGACAAACGACGCGATTCAACTCAACGATTTCACCGCCAACGTCCTTAACGGTCAGGCGCGCGGCAACGCCATCGTTAGCACCGCGCGCGGCGGCGCATCAAGAGTCGCGGCGGACTTCACAAACCTTGATGTCGGCGGACTCGTCGCTCTGCTCGGCGGTCGCGTCACGCCCGTCTCCGGCGGCGCGACCGGCAACCTGCGTCTCGCCTTTCCCGGCACGAATATAAGCGCGGCGAGCGGAGAGATTAACGCGCGCATCAACGCCGAAGCGGGCAACGATGCGCGCGGGCGCACGCCCGTGACGGGCGACATCGCGCTGCGCGCTGATCGCGGCGTGTTTAATATCGAGCGCGCCGATTTGCAAACCGGAGCAACCACATTGCGCGCGGGCGGACAGTTTTCCATTAACGGCAACTCCGATCTCCAAATTGATCTCGCCTCCGCCGATGCAATCGAACTTCAACGCGTGCTCGTCTCAACCGGACTCGCTCCTGATTTAGCGGCGAGCCTCGAAGACTACGGCATCGAACTCGCCGGAAACTTAAAGTTCAACGGCACGCTGCGCGGTAAACTCACCGATCCCGTGATCGCCGGACGCGCCGCGCTTGATTCGCTTCTCGTGCAAGGACGCGATCTCGGCGCGCTCAACGCAAACATTGATACTCAACCGAACCTTGTCCGCATCACAGACGGACGTTTGACGGAACGCGACGGCGGCGGCGCAACCTTTACCGCCAACGTCCCGCTCGACGGCGCAAGCAACATCGCAATTGATGCAACACTCGACCGCATTAACGCCGGAAACCTGCTTGCCGCATTGGGTGGAGCGAACGGCAGTGGTGCATCGCTTTTATCAAACGTTGATTTACGCTCTGATCTCTCAGGTCAAATCAACGTTACAGGTTTGCCGCGCAACGCAACGGGCAACGCCAACCTGCGTTTCGCGCCGGGCACGCTTAACAATCAACCGTTTGACAGCATGATCGCGCAAGCGACATTTAACGGCTCTTTGATCAACCTTGAGAATTTAGACGCGCAGTTTCGCGCCGGGCGCGTCAATGCTACTGGAAACATTGACATCAAAAGCCGCGACTTCAATTTGCAGGCGCGCGGCACAGGCGTCCAACTCGGCTTGCTCGCTTCGCTGACAGGGAGCGCCGCCTTACCGCAAATCTCCGGTATCGCAGATTTCACCGCGAACGGCACGGGCAATCTCAACGATTTCTCGACGTTTAAGATCAACTTGGACGGGCAGGGGCGCGACGTAACTATTAACGGTCGTCCCGCAGGCACGCTCGCGCTCACGGGGCGCACGGAAAACGGTTTGTTCGATCTGCAACTGACGACCGGCTTGCTCGGACAACCGCAAGTGATCGCCGCGCGCGTTGATCTTCGTGATCGAAACTTGCCGACGACGATTGAGACGACTTTGAGCGGCGCGGACTTAACTCCGCTCTTCGCCGCCCTGCTGCCGCAGGCGAACGTGAAAGTGACGGGGCGTGCGACCGGCACGTTGCGCGCCACCGGCAATCTCTTCGGCGAAAACGCGGCGGGCGAACAAGCCTTTTCGTTCGGCGCTCTGCGCGGCACGGCGCGCTTCTCAGAACTCAGCGTGCAAATTGAAGACGTGCAACTCAATGCCGAAGACCCGCTGCTGGTGCAATTCTCTCCAAACGAAGTTTTCTTTGAGCGCACGAGATTTACGGGCCCCGGCACAAACCTTCTCTTCGGCGGAACGGCCGCGTTAGGCGTGGGCGGGCGGCAGAATTTAACCGTTGATGGTGATCTGAATTTGCGCGTTCTTAATGGCATCTCGCCCGACGTTTTTCTCGCGGGCGCGGCGCGCGTCGGCGTGCGCTTAAGCGGCACTTACGAAGACCCGCGCTTGACGGGCACGGCTTCGGTCGCGGGCGCATCGTTTTCAACGCTTATTAGCGACGAACGTTTAACCATCTCAAGCATCAACGGGCTTGTCCGCTTCAACTCCAACCGCGCACAGATCGATAATCTCACGGGAAGGCTTGGCGGCGGGCGTGTCTCCGTTGCGGGCGGCGCGTTGATTGAAGGTTACAGCCCGTCGCAGTTTCGCTTTAGCGTTCGCGGCGAAGATGTGACCGTGCCGTTCCCCGAAAATTTTCGCTCGACGGCTGACGCCGACCTCGTCGTGCAAGGCACGCTTCAATCGCAGATCATCACGGGCGCAGTTAATCTACGCCGCGCCGATTACACCGAAAACATTGACCTCTCTGATCTGCTTAACCAACGGCGCGAAGGCTCGCTCACGGAAGGTGGTAGCGGCGAAGGTTTGTTTGGCGCAAACACGCAACTCGATTTAACGATCACAGGGCGCGATGCGCTCGTCGTGCGCAACAATTTAGCCGACGCCGTCGGCTCGGTCGCTTTACAAGTGCGCGGGCCCCTTGATGATCCGGTTGTCTCCGGGCGCATCACGGCGACGCGCGGCACGCTTAGTTTCCGCAACGACCGTTACGAGATCACGCGCGGCATCATCGATCTTCCCGCGCGGCGCAACGCCGATCCCGTCTTAAACATTCAAGCGGAATCCGAAATTCGTGGTTACCGCGTAACGGTCGGACTCGCGGGTGAACTCACGCGCCCAACCGTTAATTTGCGCTCCGATCCGTCGCTGCCGCAAGCGGACGTGGTCGCGCTCGTCACAACGGGCGATCTGGCGACGGGCGATGCGAGCGCCTCGACGCTTGCGCAATCAGGAATCGGAACGGCGGCAAGTCTATTGACGGATCAATTGATCAACGCTCCCGTGCAGCGCGCCACCGACCGTCTCTTCGGACTCAACCGCTTTGAGATCGATCCGATTGTCGGTGGGCGCGGCGGCACGAGTCCGACGGCGCGGCTGACAGTCGGACGCCGCATCAATCGCAACCTGACCGTCACTTATTCGACGAACGTTACGCAGGATCAGAATCAAGTGATCGCGCTTGAGTATCGCGTCTCCGACCGGCTCTCCTTTGTCGCGCAATACGAGCAAGGCTCGACCGGCGCATTGAGATCAACTAACAATAACTTTAACTTTGAGATTCGTTTTCGTAAAAGATTTTGAGAAGAGAAGACAGGAGTCAGAAGTCAGGAGACAGAATGAAGAACTAGTTTCTATTCTGGCTTCTCTTCTGACTCCTGATTACTGAGTAAAGGTGATCCGCTTGCGTCTATTTGTTGCTGCTCTCATGTTCCTCGTCGCTACGGCGTTCATTGCGCCGGGCGGCGGCGCAGTGGCGCGCGCGCGGAGTCAAGACCTGAGTCGTTACGAGGGGCGCACGGTGGAAAGCGTCGAGGTTGTGCTGGAGGGCGCGCCGCGCAACGACGTGACCGAAGCCGAGTTGCTGTCGCTGCTGCGTGTGCGGGCGAATACGGAATACACGGCCGTTGCGGTGCGCGAAGCGCTTGAGGTGCTGTTTGATTCGGGGCGCGTAGCGAACGCGCGCGTCGAGGTAAGCGAAACGTCGGGCGCAGCAGGCGCGCCTCTTCGCGTGCGGTTCATCGTGCGACCGCAGGCGCGCGTGGCGGAAGTCTTTCTCGAACTCGGCGCGACGACGGGGACGGGAGTTTCGGAAGACGAATTACGCGCGCGCTTAAATGTGCTTGAGCCGGGCGCGCGCGCCTCCGAACAACTTTACCGGACGAATGCCGATCTCATTCAAATCTACTTGCGTGATCGCGGCTTTTATCGCGCCGACGTTAACTACGAACAGCAACTCGACGAAAGCGGCACACGCGCGAGCGTCATCTTCCGCGTTAATTTAGGAGAGCAGGCGCGCGTCGAAGCCTTCAATATCAACATCGCAAACTTCGATGTGACACCTTTGCGCCCGGCGTTGCGACTGCAACCGAACGCCTCCTTCTCGCAAACTACGCTTGGCGAAGACGTAAACCGTATTCGTCAGGCGATCATTGCCCAAGGCTTTCTTGCGCCGCAGTTAAACGATCCGCAGATCATTTACGATCAGGCGACGAACAGAATCACGATCAACTTGCGCGGCGCGACGGGCCCGCGCGTGACGGTGGCGCTCAGCGGTTATGAACTAAGCGAGAGTAAGGCGCGCGAACTTCTACCCGTCAGGCGCGAGGGAAGCATTGATGCGTCGGCGATTGTCGAAGGCGCGCGGCGGTTGCGCAATCGCTTACAGGAAGACGGATATTTTTTCGCCGAAGTGACGCCGCGCTGTCGCGTCACGCCGCCGCTCGCGGTTGAAACGGGAAGCGCGCCGGTGGGCGAAGAGGAAGCGTGTGAGAACTTAAACCCGGAAGAGTTGGGCGGGCGAGATGTTGCGATCACTTACGACGTTGCGCCGGGTCGCCGCTTCAAACTCACCGACATTCGACTCGAAGGAACGGACAAACTCTCGATTGAAGAGCTTGCTGGCGATTTGCGCACGAAAGAAGCGACTGCGCTCGGAGTCATTCCGCTCTTGGGTTACGGGCGCGGATACACGAGCCGCGAACTACTCAAACAAGATCAGCGCACGGTTGAAGGGCGTATGCGCGAACTAGGTTATCGTCGTGCGCGCGTTGATGTGCGGCAGAGCGTTTCGATTGATGGCGAGAATCTGGTGATCACGTTTGTCGTGACGGAAGGCCCCTTGACGCGCGTTACTGATATTGAGATGCGTGGCAATCAAATTTTCACGGCCGAACTTCTCAACGACCGGCGCTGCCGCGCGGATGAACCATGCACCATCGTCGGCGGAGCGTTCTCGCGTGTGCAGGCGCGCACGGATGGCGAGAGGCTGCTCAGATTTTACGGGCGCAACGGTTACGCCTCGGCGGATGTGCGCTTCGACATCGTGGAGTTGCCTGCCGCTCAAAACGGCGATGAGCAGGTGCGCATCATCTACACGATCACGGAAGGCGGCAAAGTCTTTATCAACCGCATCTTCGTCAACGGCAATATTCGCACGCGGCGCGAGAGCGTGCTCGAAGCCCTGCCGCTCAAGGAAGGCGAAGTGTTACGCGGCGACCGGCTCACGGAAAGCGAGCGGATTCTCTACAACACGGGCGTGTTTCGCCAAGTGATCATCCGCACGGAAGGAGCGGGTGAGACGGCTTCGGGCTTCGCCAAGCGCGACATCATCATTGATGTTGAAGAACTAAAACCGCGCGACTTAGTTTACGGCGGCGGGTTTTCAACCGACGCCGGGCCCTTGGGCATCTTTGAGTTTCGCAACAACAATCTCTTCGGCAAACTCCAGCAAGCAGCGATCAGGACGCGCGCCAGCCGCCGCCAACAACTCGTCCAACTCGAATACATCGATCCGCGTTTTCGTCGCTATGGCGAGCGCGCCTTCTCGCCCTTGACCGTCGCCGCGCAATACCAGCGCGACACGAATGTTACGCGCTTCTTCCGCTCGACGCTTGATCGCGGCAATCTCGGTATCGTGCAGCGTCTTGATCAAGAGGGAAATCCGATTGATCTCGGCTGCCTCAGACCCACGCCGTTGTCACCCTGCGAACCCGTCGGCGAGCCGACGATCAACCGCTTCACTTTTAACGTCGAGACGCGCCGCGACTTCGAGTTGGATTTAGGGCCGCGCGGGCAAATCTTGCGCCGCAGCACGCTCTTCCTGCGCTACACCTACGAAGACGTGCGCCTCTACAACATCAACAGCCTTTTGCTGCGCGACATTTTGGAGCCTGACCGCACGGTGCGCCTCTCGCGTCTCGGCGCATCTTTCGCCCGCGACACGCGCGATGATCAAACCAATTCGACGCGCGGCGAATTCCTTACGCTCGATTACGCGCTTGCTCTTCGTCAACTTGGCGGCAATTTATCGTTCAACCGTTTTCTCGGAACTTACCGCCGTTACTTCAAATTCGATGCCGTTCGTCGCGGCACGGTCTTGGCGGGAAGCGCCACGCTCGGACTTGCCAATCTTTTCAATCCGCGAGATCGCGGCGGCGTGCCCGGCGTGATCGATGAAGTTGATGAAACGCTTCCGATCAGCGAAAGATTCTTCACGGGCGGCGCGGCTAGTCTGCGCGGTTTCGCGTTTGAAGAAGCGGGGCCGCGCCGCGTGATCATCCCGCAAGGCACGTTCCGCAACCGTCAGGGCGAAGAAGTTACGCTTCAACCGTTCACCGTGCCGGTCGGCGGCAACGCCCTCGCCGTCGTCAACCTCGAAGCGCGCGTTCCGCTCAACGAAAGATTTCAAGTCGTGCCGTTCTACGACGGCGGCAACGTCTTCCGCAGCGTGCGCGACATCTTCCGCGCGAACAATGACCCGGATGTCGATCCGAACCTTCGCGCCCGTTGGACGCACACCATCGGACTCGGCCTAAGACTTAGAACTCCTTTCGGCGCGCTCGGCGTTGATTACGGCTACTTGCTCAACCCGCCCACGTTCACGGCGTTTTCTGTGACGGGACAACCCGTCGCGCTCCCGCAACTCGGTCACAGCCAAATCCACATTCGCTTCGGGCAGGCTTTTTAAATTCATCGAAGGCGTGGGTGTAATCTTTTTCAAATCTGCAACGGGAAACAACAGATGACACCAGAAGTTTTAAGTGATGCGGCGGATGACAAGCCGCACGTGCGCGTGACGATTGAAGTCGGCGGGTTGACGGAAAGTTGGGAGTTGCCGCTCGTGGGAACATCGTTGCAGTCCGCGCTCGCCGCCGTCGAAGCAATCGCCTCGGAAC
>JACDAW010000132.1 GCA_013695245.1 Pyrinomonadaceae bacterium
GCGGAGATTTTCGCCAGCATCTTCATTGACCCGGAAGCGGAACAGATCGAAGCGGCGCGGGCGACAGGCGCGCAGCAGGTTGAACTTTGCAGCGCTAACTATGCGGAAGCGACGCTCGGCGCGCGTCATGCACAGCCCGAAGGCAGAGAACGCATTGACGCAGAGTTGCGCCGCTTGCGTGAAACCGCCACGCTCGCCGCGCAATACGGCTTGAGAGTCGCTGTCGGGCACGGGCTTACATATCGCAACGTCGGCGCGGTCGCCGCCATCGAAGAGGTAGAAGAGTTTAACATCGGACACAACATCATCTCGCGCGCCGTGTTCGCCGGACTCTTTGAGGCGGTGCGTGAGATGCGGCAAGCGATTAAAGAAGGAACAAACGTAAAAACAAAGAACAGCTTCTTAGACAATCGCGCCGCGTTGTCTTAAGAAAGCTGTTCTTAAAAATCTGATTGCTGCTTTTAAAGATTAGCTCGCCAGCGCGTCCTGCTCAACGCGCGGCAGCGGGAAACCGAGATGCTTGTAAGCGGCGCGCGTTACGACGCGACCGCGTGGCGTGCGATTTAAGAATCCGATCTGAATCAGATAAGGCTCGATCATCTCTTCGATTGATTCGCGCTCTTCGCTGATCGTTGCGGCAATTGTTCCGACGCCGACAGGGCCGCCATCAAACTTCTCAATGATAGCGGTAATCAACTTGCGATCAATCTCATCAAGCCCGAAACGGTCAACTTCCATTTCGTCAAGCGCACGGCGCGCAACAGTTTGTGTGATGCGCCCGTCACTTAACACTTCGGCATAGTCGCGCACGCGCCGCAGCAAACGATTAGCGATACGCGGTGTGCCGCGCGCACGCCGTGCAATCTCTTTTGCGCCGCTGCTTTCAATTTCGACGCTTAGTATTTCCGCCGAACGGTGAACAATAATCTCCAAATCTTTCTGCGAATAAAAATCCAAATGCGCGATGATGCCGAAACGTCCACGCAAAGGTGCGGTGATCAAGCCTGCCCGTGTTGTCGCGCCGACTAAAGTGAACTTCGGCAACTCCAATTTGATGGAGCGCGCGGCCGTGCCCTGCCCGATCATGATGTCTAATTGGTAATCCTCCATCGCCGGATAAAGAACTTCTTCGATCTGCGGGCGCAACCGATGAATCTCATCAATGAATAACACTTCGCCTTCTTGCAGATTGGTAAGCACCGCCGCCAAGTCACCGCCGCGCTCAATTGCGGGCGCGCTCACGCTTTTAAGCGGCGCGTTCATTTCCGTAGCGATGATGTTGGCGAGCGTGGTTTTGCCTAATCCCGGCGGGCCGAAAAAGAGAACGTGATCGAGCGCCTCGCGGCGCGCTCGTGCGGCGCGTAAAAAGATCGACAGATTATTTGTGATCTTCGTTTGCCCGATGTATTCGCTTAAACTTCGCGGACGCAAACCCGCCTCCACCTGCTTGTCTTCAGGCGTCGCTGCGCCCGTAACCGTTGGATGTACTGCCGTCTCCATCGCCCCTTCTGATACTAACTGTGACATCAAAACTCTCCTTGTCTATGAACCCTTTGAATGTCACGTATTATACCGTTCTTGAGCCGACGTTTCAAGCATGAAACAAGGGTGAAAAGTAAAAAGATAGCCGACGTAGAAGTGAAAATCGTTCGCGTCGGCTATCCTGAGTTTAAGAGATTTAGCGGGCGGCGGCTTGATTGTCCGACGCGAGTTGCAGGCGCACGGTGGCGCGTTCCAATTGCAAGCGTGCTTGTTCCAATTCTTCATCGGAAGAGTTTGCGGCGCTCAAAATTCGCTCGGCTTGCTCGCGCGCCGTGCGTGCGCGTGCGGCGTCAATCTCTTCTGGACGTTCGGCGCGTTCCGCCAAAACCGTCACGCGATCTGCGCTGACTTCAACGAAGCCGCCAGAAACGTGCAGGCGTTGCGGCGTCGCGTTTCCGGCACCAGCCGTCACAAACGAGAGCACGCCCGTTTGCAGTTGTGAGATAAGCGGCGTGTGTCCCGGCAGAATACCTATTTCGCCCGCCATACCCGGCACAGTAACGGATTCGACCGTCTCCGCCAACGCGCGCCGTTCAGGTGTAATCACTTCGAGTTGAATTTGCTCAGCCAAACTAAAGTAGGAAGTAGGAAGGATGAATGCGGAAGTGCGGACAAAGCTTTGCTTTGATTAAATTAACTTCCTAATTCACGCTGAGAAGCGTGCTTTTACTTCACCCTTTCGCCTTCCGCCTTCCTCCTTATCTTTTATGCTCCTGCCGCCATGTTGCGGGCTTTCTCTTGCGCCTCTTCGATTGTGCCGACGAGGTAGAAGGCTTGCTCCGGCAAGTCGTCGTGTTTGCCTTCGATGATTTCGCGGAAGCCTTTGATCGTCTCTTCGAGTTTTACATATTTACCTTCGAGTCCGGTAAACTGTTGGGCGACGAAGAAGGGTTGTGAGAAGAAGCGTTGAATCTTGCGCGCGCGCGCAACCGCCAACTTATCTTCTTCGGAAAGTTCGTCAATGCCGAGAATGGCGATGATGTCTTGAAGTTCTTTGTAACGCTGAAGCGTGCGCTTCACGTCCTGCGCGGTGCGGTAATGATCATCGCTCACGAGTCCGGGTTGCAGCAGACGCGAATTTGACGCGAGCGGATCAACCGCCGGGTAGATGCCGAGTTCGGCGATCTGGCGTGAGAGCGCGGTCACGGCGTCGAGGTGCGCAAACGTGGTCGCCGGAGCCGGATCGGTGTAGTCGTCCGCCGGAACATAGACAGCTTGGATCGAAGTGATCGCGCCCGTCTTAGTTGACGTGATGCGCTCCTGCATCTCGCCCATTTCCGTCGCTAAGTTAGGTTGATAACCGACCGCCGACGGCATCCGACCGAGAAGCGCCGAGACTTCCGAACCCGCTTGCGTGAAGCGGAAAATATTATCAATAAAGAGCAGCACGTCGAGTCCTTGATCGCGGAAGTATTCGGCGACCGTGAGACCTGAGAGCGCGACGCGGAGGCGCGCGCCCGGCGGCTCCGTCATCTGTCCATAGACGAGCGCGACTTTCGATTCAGGCAGAGTTTTCATGTCCACCTTCGTCATGTCAAACTCGCCCGTCTCTTCCATGTGTTTGTAAAAATCTTCGCCGAAGTTAATCACCTTCGACTCGACGAACTCGCGCAGCAGGTCGTTACCTTCGCGCGTGCGTTCGCCGACGCCCGCGAAGACGGAGAAGCCGGAGTGCTTCGTCGCCACGTTATTGATCAGTTCCTGAATCAACACGGTCTTGCCGACGCCTGCGCCGCCGAATAATCCGATCTTGCCGCCGCGCAAGAACGGTTGAATCAAATCAATAACCTTAATGCCCGTCTCAAACATCTCCAATTCGGTTGATTGTTCGTCGAACGAAGGCGCATGGCGATGGATCGGATAGCGCGTTTTGGCGTTCACCGCACCGAGATTATCTACAGGTTCGCCAATGACGTTCATCACGCGCCCCAGAGTCATTTCGCCGACAGGCACGGTGATCGGGCCGCCCAGATTTTGCGCGCGCATCCCGCGCACAAGTCCTTCGGTCGGCTTCATCGAAACGGTGCGCACGCGACCCTCGCCCAAGTGCTGTTCGACTTCGCACACAATGTCAATCGGATCGGGCACGTCGAAACCTTCCGACGTGATACGCCGCGCGGTGTAGATCGGCGGC
>JACDAW010000269.1 GCA_013695245.1 Pyrinomonadaceae bacterium
GATCAAAGCGGTTTGCCGCATCACCGTTGATTTACCGCCCATGTTCGGCCCTGTGATGACGAGCAAACGATCCGTCGAATTGTTCATGTAGAGATCGTTCGGGATAAACGATCTTCCGCCCGTCGCTTCGATTACCGGATGACGCCCGGCTTTGATTTCAACTTCGTCGCCGTCATGCAAGACGGGGCGAGTGTAACGACGACGCACGGCCGTTTCGGCAAGCGCCGTCAGGCAATCAATAGAAGCCAGCGAGCGCGCCGTCGCTTGCAAGCGTTTCGTTTGCGCGGCGATCTCGGTTCGTATCTCACTGAAGAAATTCTTTTCGAGTTCGATCAGACGCTCTTCCGCGCCCAACACGCGATGCTCATAGTCTTTCAGTTCGGGCGTTGTATAGCGTTCAGCATTGACGAGCGTCTGGCGGCGTTCGTAATCGGCGGGCACACGTGACACGCTTGCGCGTGAGACTTCGATGAAATAACCGGACACGTTATTGAATTTGATGCGAAGCGACGCGATGCCGGAACGCGCACGCTCTTTCGTTTCAATGCGCGCGATAAAAGATTTCGCGTCACGGCTGATCGAGCGCAAATCATCTAGCTCCGTCGAGAAGCCATCGCGGATCGCTCCGCCGTCCGCGAGATTCATCGGCGGGTCGTCGCTAATGCCGCGCGCGATAAGTTGGCATACGTCTTCTAACGTATCCAAGTTTTCGCTGAGGATTTGCAGCAGAGACGATGTAGCGTCCGATAACGACTGTTTGATTGCAGGCGTTTGTTCGAGCGAACGGCGAAGGGCGAGTAGATCGCGCGGAGTGGCGGTGTTCATGTTGAGGCGACCCGTCAAGCGTTCAAGATCGGCGACATGACGTAAACAACTGCGCAGCTTGTCGCGCTTCATCTGCGACGAATGAAACTCTTCGACGGCGGCAAGGCGCGCTTCCGCTTCGCCGCGCCGCAGTGTGGGATGCAACAGCCACGCGCGCAAAAGACGCGCGCCCATGCCCGTCACGGTTGCATCAAGCACGCCGAGCAGCGTGTGACTTCGATCCGCGCCGGATTGAGATTCGACAAGTTCGAGATTGCGCACGGTGACTGGGTCGAGCACAAGATGATCTTGTGTTTCGGTGTAAATAACGTCGGTAACATGCGCGGCCGCCGCGCGTTGCGTTTCACGCGCGTAGCGAAGACACACTCCGGCGGCGCGCACGGCTTCAATCTGTTCGCTCAAGCCGTAAGCTTCAAGTGAACGCACGCCGAATTGTTCGCATAGAAGCTTGGCGCACATCTCTTCGTCCCACATCCAATCGTCAACCGGCGTGAGCGTCGGGGCAGTGAAAGCAGGCGTGTGCGCCGGACTGATGCGCGCGATGGGAGCGGATTGAGAATCGCCGGAGAGGGGAAGCGCGGCGTGTTCCCGCGTGTGCGACTCAAAAGCGTCGCGGACGAGTTCTGAGAGTGAAGCGGGAAAGAGTATTTCGCGCGGCGCGTAAGATTCGATTTCAGCTTGAATGCTCTCCCACGCTTCTTCGCCGCGCGCGGCCGTTGTGCGAAATTCTCCGGTCGAAAGATCGAGAAAAGATGCTCCCGCGCGATCTGTGCCGACGCACACGGCCGCCAGATAAACGCTTTCGCCCGCGTCAAGCAACTGCGGGTCAACGGCCGTGCCCGGCGTGATCACGCGCACGACTTCGCGTCGCAGAAGCTTTTTTGTTTTCGAGGCATCTTCGGTTTGCTCGCAAATCGCCACGCGATAGCCTTTGCGAATCAGACGCGCGATATAGCCCGCACCCGAATGATGCGGCACGCCGCACATCGGGACGGGCGCGCCGCTTTCCTTGTGGCGCGCAGTTAAAGTGATCTGGAGTTCACGCGCGCCGGTGACGGCATCCTCGAAGAAGAGTTCGTAGAAATCGCCAAGCCGAAAAAAGAGGATCGTGCCCGGATATTGCTGCTTCAATTCCTGATACTGCCGCAGCATGGGAGTCAGATTTGTCATGTCACGATTCTATTGAAAGAGAGCGCGCGTGAAGATTGTAAGGGCGGCGCGCATCATTTCAAAAAAGATGATAGCAAAGAATCAAAACGGATGTTTAGGATTCAGTCGTTAAATCTTTTAGTCGCCTTGAATATAAACGGGGCGAGCGCTTCTCACACTGTTTTTATAAAAATGCTTGCAGATGCGCTGTCACTTATTCCACCGGATACTCGTCAGAGCCTTGCACCCAGATGAACGATTGAATATCGATCATGTCACGCGGGCGAAAATCGCGGAGGTCGCGGCGCACGGCGTCGGAAAACTTCAAGAGGCTTGAGTAAGTTTCCCATTGAGGTCGGGATTGATAGGTGAAATCAAATCCGTACTCGCGCGCCGCCGCGCGTGTAACGTTTGGTTTAAGAAAAATGTGCGTGTCCGGCTGCGCGATAAAACCGAAAACGGTGACGACAGTCCAGGTGAGAACCCGCGTCTGCTTACGGGGCAGCGCGGCGACCGCTTCGCACCAGTGCCCGAACTTGCTCTCCAAACTCCCCACGCCGTAAAGAAATTCATAGAGTCCATCGGCGATCAGGCGCGCGCCCAGTGGTGATTTCACCGCGTCGCGCAATGCCATCTTCTCAAAAGAGAAGAGGAGGTTGGTGCGCGATTCAATGCGGACGGTGCGTGCGGCGATCTCCGTGTGCGCGCCCTCGCGCAGCATCGAACGGAAAGAGGCTTGACCGAGCAACTCATTCCAACGCTCATGAGCTTCCCACTTATAACCACGTTCCCAAGCGACGTATGTTTCATCACGAAATCCGTCGGGGAAGAATTTGAGAAACTTGCGGCGGCAACGCTGCGCATCGGCCGAGACAACTTTGTGTGGTTTAGAGCGCGCCTTCGCGCCTGCTGTTCCGCCCGTGACCATTGATTTCATCCCAGTAAAGCGGCAGCGCCGAACATCCCATTTATGAACTTAGAATTGCGCCGCCGCTTCGACAACTAATTCAATAATCAACTTTCCTTCGCTAACGATTGACGGCCGCCATACTGGCCTCCGGGTAGCGCGTGCCTGCGGCCGCGCCCTTAGGCGCAACCTCGTCAATGAGCTTGAGTTCCTCCGGCGTTATGTCAACTTCAATCGCGCGGACGTTTTCCTCCAGATACTTGCGCCGCTTGGTGCCCGGAATCGGCACGACGTCTTCGCCTTGCACCAGCACCCATGCGAGCGCAAGCTGCGCTGGCGTGCATCCCTTTTCGGCGGCGATCTCTTCGATGCGCTTCACGAGTTCGAGATTCTTGTTGAAGTTTTCGCCTTGAAAGCGCGGCGCGTTGCGTCGGTAGTCATCCGGCGCTAAATCGTCGAAAGTTTTGATCTGTCCTGTGAGAAAGCCTCGCCCCAACGGGCTGTAAGCCACAAACCCTATTCCCAGTTCGCGGCAGACGTGGAGAAGCTCGTCTTCGGGGTCGCGACTCCACAAGGAATACTCGGTTTGGAGCGCAGTGATTGGATGGACTCGGTGCGCGCGGCGGACGGTTTCGGGAGCGGCTTCGGATAATCCGAGGTGACGGACTTTTCCTTCTTCCACGAGTCGCGCCATCGCCCCGACGGTCTCTTCAATCGGCGTGTTCGGGTCAACGCGGTGCTGGTAGTAGAGATCAATCGTGTCAACACCGAGACGGCGAAGGCTCGCTTCGCACGCGCGGCGCACGTAATCAGGTTGCCCGTTAACGCCGAGAAAGCTGCCATCCTCGCCGCGCATGTTGCCGAACTTGGTGGCAACGATCACTTCGTTGCGTCGCCCTTTGATTGTGCGCCCTACTAACTCTTCGTTCTTGAATGGGCCGTACATATCGGCGGTGTCGAGGAAATTGACGCCCAACTCAAGTGCGCGATTAATGGTGGCGATTGATTCTTGCTCGTCCGTTTCCCCGTAAAACTCCGACATGCCCATGCAGCCCAATCCGAGCGCCGAAACTTTTAATCCGCTTTTTCCTAATTGCCGTGTTTTCATTTCTGTTCCTCCAACGATCTCTTGACCATTAAATACGATTTAAATGCTCACAATTGTCAACCGAACTTTTACGCAAATGCAAATCTGCGTCCGATAAATCCTGTTATAGGATTGAAAATTTTCAACGTCAATGTAGTGTGTAAGTAGGATGAGAAGAATTCCTTATCGCAATCTTAGGAGATCACGCGCAGATCGCGTTCGCTGTTAATTTTCCAGCCGTCCGCAGTCTTCAACCACTCAAGTTCGGAGAGGACTTCGCCGCGTGAAGTGTTGCCGTCGCGCACGATGGCATATTGCTTCAGGAAGCGCATTGTGGCAGTGCGCCCGTTTGGAGCGATCTCAATCTGCGTGTCTCGCACACGCATTTCAACGGACGAAGCGTTTCCGATTGAATGCATCTTGTCGGCGCGCACAAAGTCTTGCGAAGCGTATGGCCGCGTGTAGTAGCGCGCTATAGTTGAAGTGTAAAAGCTCATCTGTTTGTTAACGTCGCGGGCGTTGGTCGCCGCCACCCAAGCATCGAGCGAGGATTGAAGCGCGGCAAGTTCTTGCGAAGAGTTAAGCGCCGCGTTGTTCGCATTAATCTGTGTTGATTGAGTGGGATTTGACACTGCGACGTTAGACGAAGGCGCGCGCTCGGTTGAACCCGGAGCTGATGATTGCGGCGGAACATAGACGGCTGCGTTTCGATCAACTTGTGGATCGCGCATGAAGAGCCAGACAGCGATTGAGCCGAAGAGAAACGCGAGGAGAAGTCCTGCGCCTAATAAGTATTTTTCGCGGCCAGAGTTAGACGCGCTTGAAGGGGAAGTGAACTGCGCGGGCGAAGAATACGTTTGTGGCGCCACGGTCGCTCCCACGCTCTGAGAAGTTTGAAGCGAAGCCGCAACGGAGTTTTCAACGCTCGCCTCCGGCGCGGCGAACGCGGAAACTTGTGCTTCCTCGTTTTCGCCCAAATCCAGCGGTTCCTCAACGGTCGGCAAGCCGGAACGGTTAGTTTCAGGTTCGCTAATGCGCGAATCAGTTGAATAATCAGTCGGGCGATTGGTGGTGTGCGCGTCACGCTCTTCGTGGAGAACAAGCGGCGAGTCGTAATCAGTGGTTGTTGCGGCGGCGAGTCCGGTTGGCGTGTGAGCGAGCACGGTGGGAAGCGTGCTTTCGGCATCGCGCAGTTGGCGCGCGAAGTCGGCGGCCGTTTGCTGGCGCTGCCGAGGGTCTTTCTCAAGCGCCTGCATGACGACGGCGGCGAGGGCGGGAGGCACATCGGAACGAAAGTTAGTAAGAGGAGGAGGCAGTTCTTGAACGTGTTTGAGCGCAATCGCTGTCGCCGACGGCGCATCGAAGGGCGGGCGACAGCCGAGCATCTCATAAAGAATGATGCCGAGCGTGTAGATGTCAGAGCGCGCATCAATCTCTAGTCCGGCGCATTGTTCGGGCGACATGTAGCGCGGCGTGCCGATAAGCATTCCGGTGTTGGTGATCGCGCCGTCTTCTGTGAACGTCGCTTCTTTGAGTTTGGCGATGCCGAAATCAACGACTTTAGCGACGATCTGATTTTGGTGATCGCGCGCGAGGATAATGTTTGACGGCTTGAGGTCACGGTGGACGATGTGGCTGCGGTGCGCGGCGTCAATGCCTTCAGCAACTTGTCTGGCGATGGTGTCGGCTTCAGCAAAGGGAAGCGGGCAACTCTTGTTCATGTGTTCGCGCAAGGTTTCGCCGTTGATCAACTCCATGACGATGTATGCGCCACCATCGGGCAGCACTCCGTAGTCGTAAACGTCGGCGACGTTCTGGTGATTAAGGCGTGCGGCGGCGCGCGCTTCGCGGCGAAAGCGTTCGAGGGCGTTAACATCCGTGACGTAATCGGGCAGCAGCATTTTGATCGCAACTGGGCGATCAAGTTCGAGGTGCGTGCCAGAATAGACGGCACCCATCCCACCGCGCCCCAACCGGCGATCAAGACGATATTTTTCGTTGATAATGCGCGAACCATGCGCGGACGATGCAAGCTTGGTCGCATCGTCCGCGCATATCGTCTCCGTATCTTCATAGCACCGCTGACAAGTCGGACAAATTTTCATGATCGATCACAAGTTGGTCAAAATACGGTCGTCCTAAAAAGAAGCGATCAGCCTCTCCAGACGACAAGCGACCCGTCGAGCCGAACCTTTGATTGCGTTAACTGAAGTCCGATCCTATAATCTCGCCACGCAGCATGTCAAACAACTTTACCGTAATGAACTTGCCGGAAGTTTGGCAACAAATTTCCCGAACGTATTGACGAAGCACGTGCCACTCGTATTAAGCGTTGAAACGGCGACGCGCGCCGGAAGTTTAGCGATCCTCGACGGCGAGCGAGTTCTCTGGCAGCAAGCGGGAGAAAGCGGCGCGTCACATTCCTCAACTTTGCTGCTTCATCTGGACGAAGGCGTGAAGAGCGCAGGTGTTCAATTACGAGAGATTGACGTGTTGGCGGTGACGACGGGGCCGGGGAGTTTTACCGGATTGCGCACGGGGCTGGCGACCGTCATGGGATTAGCGTGGACGCTTGAGGTGGCGGCAGTGGGCGTGCCGACGCTTCATGCTATCGCGCACGCCGAGGCGAGGGAACAATCGCACGTCGTGGCCTTGCTTCCCGCCGGACGTGGCGAACTTTTCGCACAGGCGCTAGAGTTGACAGCTGAGAAGAACATTCTTGAATTGGGCGCGGCGACTCACATCACGCCGCAAAAATTATTTGAGAGTGCGCTCGCTCGCACATCAACCATTGCGTGGGTCGGAGACGGAGCGCGATTGCACGCCGGAGAGATACGGGCTGCGGCGCAAGGGCAAGGCATCACTTTTGTTGACGAAGAGCAGTCTTTAACATCAAACGTAAACATCTGGTCGCTGGCTAAAGCATCAACGAACGTTTTAGCCGTTGATGTTGCGCTGCTTGGTTTGAAAGCTTATCACCAAAAGAAGCTTTTAAGGGCGAGTGAATTGCGGGCAAACTACGTGCGTCCGTCGGATGTTGAATTAAAGGAACAATGTCGAGAGCAAGGTTAATCCGCGCGCCCGCGCTGGGCGAAATCCCGATTCGTCCGATGACTGAAATCGATCTTATAGAGGTCGGCGAGATCGAGAGGATTACGGGACTCAGCGTTTGGGGGGAAGAAGCATACCGCGCGGAGTTCGGGCGTGAAAACTCGATTATGTTTGTGACGGTTTTCCCATCACGCGAAACAGCGGCGGAGATGCGCGTGAGCGGTTTTATTGTCGCGCGCGTGGCGGGCGATGAGGTTCACATCAATAACATCGCGGTGCGCGAGCAAGCGCGAGGGCGCGGCTTAGGAAGCGCGTTGTTGTCGGCGGCGCTCGGCGCAGCGAAAAAAGCTCATGCGCGCGTGGCCGTGCTCGAAGTGCGCGCGGGCAACCGCGCGGCGCACGCGCTCTACCTCCGCCACGGGTTTGTCATCGTCGGGCGACGCCGCAACTATTACAAGAGTCCGCCCGAAGATGCGATCCTGATGACGGCGGCGCTTTGAAAATCTAAAGCTTGATTCGTTCGCCGGTGTGCGTTACCATTTCATTTCATAGTTCGAGGCGTAAGACGACTTAAACCCGCAAGAAGAACACTTGACCCGAAAGCGCATTGGACACTTTCACACACCGAAAGGAGACTCTGGCGAAATGGAAACAGTTAGCACAGACAGCCTGAAAGAGCATTTGATGTCAACCGACGCGGAATTTCGTGAGTTGGCACGCGAACACGGCACGTATGAAGCGCGTCTTAGCCAGTTAGCTTCGCTGGCTTATCCGAGCGATGAAGAACAAATCGAAGAGACGACATTGAAGAAGAAAAAACTCGCCCTTAAAGATCAGATGCAATCCATTATGCTCCGTCACCAGACGACTGCAAACACCGCGCACTGAATTGACTGTCGCGTAGAAATTCTCGAAACCTCCGAAGCGGGGTTGCTTAAATCGGCAGCCCCGCTTCGTTTGATTTATAACCTTAAGGACGAATCTTCAAGTGGTACGTGATGGAATCCCATTCGTGCTGGTGCCAATCGTCGTCGCAGCCATTTTGCTCGTCGCCGGTTACTGGCCGCTCGCGCTGACGCTTTTTTTGATCGCCGCATTCATGGCGTTCTTCTTTCGCGATCCGCGTCGCCAGATACCGACTGATACGGCTCTCGTCGTCTCGCCCGCAGATGGGCGCGTCACACGCGTCGAACGGCTCGATTCCAGCAACCCTGAGTCGCCGACAATCGTAAGTATCTTCCTTTCTGTTTTCGATGTGCATGTCAATCGCGCTCCGATTGCCGGGGAGGTGACTGATGTTTCTTACACGAAGGGGCGCTTTGTGATTGCCACACGCGCAGACGCAAGCATCGTTAACGAACAGAATGCGCTAACGATTCGTAACGAGCGCATTACGGTTGTGTGCAAGCAGATCGCGGGCGTGCTCGCGCGGCGCATCGTGTGTTGGAAAAAGGCTGGCGACCGTTTAACGCTCGGCGAGCGTTTCGGGCTGATTAAATTCAGCTCACGCACAGACCTTGTGTTGCCGCCGGAAGTGGACGTGGCGGTGACGGTCGGCGAGCGCGTGCGGGGCGGCATAAGCATTATCGGGAGGGTGCGCTGATGTCTGAAACCGCGATGCGGATCGAGGCGGAAGAGCCGACGGTGAGAGTTGAACGGCGCGGTTTGAAGAAGGGTTTGTATCTCATCCCGTCGCTGTTTACGGCCGCCAACATCGGGATGGGTTTCTTCGCCGTGATGGGAACTTTGCGCGGCTTTCAACTTTTGGGAAGCGGCGGGGAAGCGCAACTGGCGCGCGCCGCCGAACATTTCGACGCGGCTTCAAAAGCCATCGGTTTAGCTGTGCTCTTCGACTCGCTTGACGGCAGGATCGCCCGCATGACGAAGACGACGACCGAGATCGGCGTCCAACTCGATTCCATCGCTGACGTTTTAACCTTCGGCATTGCGCCAGCCGTGCTCGTCTATGCTTGGAGCTACGGTTCGGTGTTTGTCGAGGGAAGCGCGTTCCATAAACTCGGCTGGTTTCTATCGTTTTTGTTCGTAATCTGCGGAGCATTCCGATTGGCGCGCTTCAATGTGCAGGCGATGCGCCCGCGCGTGCTGGCGGAAGGGTCGGTGAAGGTTGACAAAAAAAGCTTCGTCGGATTGCCGATCCCGCCTGCCGCCGGACTGCTCGCCGCGATCATACACTTTGCTCCCGCGCCTCTCGCGCATCTCGATGCGCGACAAGGAGCACTCTACAGCGGCGCGATGATGATCCTTATTGCTTTGCTGGGAGCTTTAATGGTCAGCACAATTCGTTATACCAGTTTTAAATCGGTCGGGGCGACGCGCCGCAGCACGCGCGTGGCGATTGTCGCGCTCGCTTCCATCGGAATGTTGATCTGGCTCTTCTCCAGATACGTGTTGCTTACGCTCGCTGCCGCATACGTTTTACATGGAGTCTTAGCGCGCTTCGGATCGATCTTCCGCCGCAAAAACAATTGATAACTGGTCTTTAACGGGTGGCGGGGCGAGTTAGAAACTTTGAGAAGACACATTTAACTTAATGCCTGCCACTTACCGCGTCCCCATCATTCAACGGGGATGAAAAAGCCAGAACGCCGTTTCGCGTTGTAATAATTAAAATGTTTCCTGTCATAATCGGTGAGGCTCCCGTGTTATTGTCTGTGCCGACCGGTAAGGTGTTCAATTGCTTGCCGTCCTGTGGATTTAAGACCACACACGCATCGCCAGAGAGTGGAGCGAAAAGCACCCCATCCTTTGTCGCCAGAGGTTGGGCAACAATCCTTCCAGCTAGCAACCGTTTCCATTGCAGCTTCCCGCGTTGCGGCGAAAAGGAATAAACGAAATTATCAAATGAGGCGGCGATTAGCCCTTCTTCCGTTAAGGCAACTGCTTGAACCCCGGCGCCAGTCCTCGTTCGCCACCGCAATTTTCCATTCGACACTTCCAAAGCATAGATATAACCGTCAACCGAGCCGAAAAAAATTAGCCTTCCGGCAACACTTACCGCCCCGCGCAAAGCTCCCCGCGTCCGATAACGCCAGAGTGGTTTTCCCGTCCTTTGTTGTAACGAAAATAACGTGCCGTCAGTGCTCCCGATGTAGATTTGATCGCCATGTAGAACAGGGGTGGAAGCAAAGCCGTTCGTGTGCTTAAATGTCCAGATGATGTCGCCGGTTTTTTTGTTGATTGCTAATACTTGCCCGTCTTCCGTTCCACCGTAAAGAGTTGTCTCGGTGCTAACGAGAGAGCCGCGAAAAGGGCGGGGAAGTGTGCGCATCCACAACGTGACCCCGGTCGCACTGCTTAATAAGCGCAATGTGCCGGTCGCGCGCGACTCCACGCCATTAGAAGCGTAAAACGTTTGAGACGCCACATATACGCCGCGCGGATCAGCGGATGGCGAGGCTGAAATTTCGCCGCCGGTTTCGGCACGCCAGGCGGTTGTGCCATCCTCGGACGACAAAGATAATATGATGCCACGCGTCAGCGGCAAGTAGATGCGTCCATTATGCGCGGCGGGAGTAAGAATTGTTGTCTGTTCGTCTGCGGATTGATGTTGCCACAGAATTGTGAGAGGCTGCGAAAGCGCCAACGGCTGGTCAACTTGAGCAAATGCAGGCAGACTAGTCGGCGCTAAAAAGAAAACACACAGAAATAGTAAAATAAAAATTCGATATTGTATAAACACGTGGCACAAAATTATTCCAGCAGCGATTAAAACAAGCGTTTTTTAGTAAATCTCTTAAGTATTATATGGCTAAGAGGTCATAATCAATTTTGATCATAAAACTCATGTCAGACGCGAATTTCCCT
>JACDAW010000283.1 GCA_013695245.1 Pyrinomonadaceae bacterium
GCAAGATTTTCCGCGAGGAAGGCGTGCCTGAAGACATCGCGTGGCTCGGACAGATCGAAAGCGCATGGCGTCCGCAAGCTTATTCATCAGCCGCCGCGTCAGGCCTCTGGCAGTTTATCCCGTCAACGGGCGCGCGCTTCGGCCTACGTCAAACCGCGTGGGTTGACGAGCGCAACAGTTTCGAGAAAGCGACGCGCGCTTCCGCCCGCTATTTGAAATGGCTCGCCTCGCGCTACAACGGCAATTGGGAATTAGCAATCGGCGCATACAACACGGGCGAAGGCAACATTGACCGTGCCATCGCGCGCGCCGGTTCAGCCGATTTCTGGCGCATCTATCCATACATCGCGCAGGAAACGCGCAACTACGTGCCGAACATTCTGGCGACGATCTTGATCGCCAAGAATCCACAGACTTACGGTTTCCGCGTCGCGCAGCGCGACACGCCCGTAGAATCCACTTACGACATCGTGCGCGTGCCGAATGCGACGAGCTTGCAGTTTATCGCTGACGCGACCGATACGAGCACCGATTACCTGCGTAGCCTCAACCCGGAACTGCGTCGTGACGTGACGCCGCGCGGCGAAGCCTACGATGTGCGCGTGCCCGCCGGTAAGTCAAAACTGTTTGTCGCCCTTCTGCGCCGTGTGCCTTCGGGCAGTCGTGAATCAGCGCGCGTGATTCGTGTTGCGCCAAACGAAAATTTAGCGTCGGTCGCCGCCCGCACGGGCACCACCGTCGCGCAACTTCAAGTCTGGAATGGCGGCGCGGATACAGCGGCCGACGGGCGCGTGGTTGTGCCTGCCCGGAATGTGCGTCAAGCGGCTATGCCTTACGAGCGTCGCAGTGCTGGCAATTCACCTGCGGCGGCTGGTAGCAGTCTTGTCCGCGTGAAAGCTTCCGCAGGCGATACTATCGCCAAGATTGCAGCACGATACAATGCTTCGGCCGATGAAGTAGCGCGCTTAAACAGCGTGGCGGTTGATGAGCCTTTAGAGCAGGGACGCGAGATCACCGTTCCTTCACGCACCGGCGCAGCGCCCTCTTCGCGCCGTCGCCGGTAGAAAGCAAACGCTCTAGCTTTCGGTATAAGCTTTACGGAGTTAAGTAATTGTCGAGCACGCTTTCAACGTTGAAAGCGTGCTCGATTTATTTTAAGCTTAAGCAGGCTCGTAAGCTCTGACAACTCACATTTGTAGCTCTTGAGCATCATCCTCAACCATTATGCTCTTTCGCACGCAATCCGCGGCCGTCTATGGCATTGACGCCGACTTGGTCGAAGTCGAAGTCGATCTTACGCCCGCGCGCGGTGAAGCCGATTCGCCTTCCTCGGTCGTGATCGTCGGACTGCCTGATGCGGCGGTGCGCGAATCGCGCGAACGCATCCGGGCGGCAATCAACAATAGCGGCTTCTTCTTTCCGTTTCACAAAACGACGATCAACCTCGCGCCCGCCGACGTGCGCAAAGAAGGCGCGAGTTTCGATCTGCCAATTGCACTCGGCATCCTTGGCGCGAACGGCGACTTAAGCGGCGGCGAAAAAGAAAACCGCTTGACCAATACGTTGGCGGTTGGCGAACTCTCGCTCGACGGGCAAGTGCGCCCGGTGCGCGGCGCGCTCTCGATTGCGATTAGAGCGCGCGAGGCGGGCGTCAAATCTTTGCTGCTGCCGGAAGAGAACGCACACGAAGCGGCGGTGGTAGCGAACATTGATGTTTATCCGGTGACGAGTCTGCGCGGTGCGGTTGAACTTCTCGCAAACTTACAAGGCAAGAATGAAACGAATCGTCCTGCGCCTCTCAGAGTTGACACGAGCGAGTTGCTCGCCGCGCACGATGAGGGGTCAGGAGTTGATTTCCGCGAAGTGCGCGGGCAGCAGGCGGCGAAACGCGCGCTGGAAGTCGCAAGCGCGGGTGCGCACAATATTCTGCTGATCGGGCCGCCCGGCTCCGGCAAGACGATGCTTGCCAAGCGGCTGCCGACGATCTTGCCGCCGCTCGAATTTGAAGCCGCCCTTGAGTTGACAAAGATTCACTCGGTCGCGGGTTTAACTTTGCGCCATGCCGGACTCGTCACCGAGCGACCGTTTCGCGCGCCGCACCACACGATCAGCGATGCGGGACTAATTGGCGGAGGAGCCGTACCGCGTCCCGGCGAAGTTTCCCTCGCGCATCACGGCATTTTGTTTCTCGACGAACTGCCGGAATTTGATCGCTCCGTTTTAGAAGTCTTGCGCCAACCGCTCGAAGACGGGCGGGTAACGATCAGCCGCGCCGCGATGTCTTTAACGTTTCCCG
>JACDAW010000303.1 GCA_013695245.1 Pyrinomonadaceae bacterium
AATCAAGAGTAGAAATCAGTCATGTAGAATCAGTAACTTATGGGCTGCGTCAGCGCGAAAGTTCTGAAGCGTTTTTCGTAAGTCTTTTGTTTTCAACACGCGCAATTTTCTACCCTTGATTCGCATACTCTAGGTTCCCGTTAACACGTATCCAGCCCACACGGCCGTTCTTGTTTCTAACCTTCAGCCACCACGTCATCTTAAGTTCCGCCTCTAACTCGCCCCAGCAATGTTTGTCGTCCTGTTCACAACGCTTTCCGGCTGAACCACCCCACGGGCTGAATTCCAATTGCTCCTCATACATCTTGCCGCGATACCACACTCTAAACACGCCTTCACCCAGATAGGTGTAAACCCACAGCACGTCACCCATCCGGTATTTACCGTAAGCGCGTTTAACAACAAAACGTCCGGCAACGGTGTGCACTTCGCTCTTCAGAGAAGAAACTACGTTGCCAGCAGCAAGGTTAAAGAGCGGCGCTGACTTTGCGTTAGGAGCGGCATACGCTGTCGTGCGCCTGACCACTTTTGCACTACCTTGATACGAACACCCTTCGCCGGGACAAATATCTTTATCAATATAAACAATCGGATGTTTGACTTGCGCTGCCGTGAGAGATTGAGCCAATACGGAGACGCAAACGATGGCGATGAAAACCGTTCGACTCATTTTGTTCTCCAAACTTCGTGAGAGCGAGTTAATAGCTACTCAAATGCTCCCCCACTCTTTCGAGACTTTTACCGATGGCATCATCAGCCTGCGCTTCGTTTAAGAACAACCCTCGATATAACCGACCTCAGTGGACTTGCCCGCGCGAAAACTTGTGACGCGCTTACCATCCGTCTCGAAGATAAGGCTAAACCTTCCGCCTTTCATATCAACCGTCAGATAATGCCCATCAACATAAGGGTGCTGGCTCACCTTAACCATTCCTCGATAAAGACTCTTGATTCTCGCTTCACTATCACCAACTCTCGCGCCGCGCTCAGTCGCGTATCCTCCGCCGGAAATATCAACCCGCGAAATCCGCCCGTTAGTCACCATAAAGGATACATCTTTGAAACCTCGCCTCGGCGACACGTAATAGCAAGCCTCTTCCATACCTCGTTCCTTTACAAGCGGGACGCCGAGCGCCTTTGATGCCGCCGAAACTGTCATGCCGACTTTAACGGGCCCGAAACCGTCATGTGAGACTACATACTGAGAGGCGCGCCTGCTCTGCCCACCGGATGACGGCGAAATGATAACGACTAAGGTGATCATTAAGACAACATAGAAAGTTTTCTGTCTTCTCATTTTATATCCCTCTTAGACAGCAGAATGAAGCACTTCTAACGCGGACTTCAGAGGGGCGCATGAATCTTCAATTAGAAGAAGCGCGGTAATCGCGCGTCTACTGCAAAGACTTGTTAAGCATCGCCTTCGCTAGAAAAACGCTTCCGTTCTGCGACTCTCAAAGTTATGTTCGTTGACAAGACGCAAGATTGTTTTTGCAATCTTTCCACCGCCTGCTTCCGACGGTTCAATCTCGTTTGCATAATCAGAATCTTCATTACAAACAAGCCGCAAGTCGATCAACGGGACGCCCGTCAGAAACGCTTGTTTGATTATCACGTCGTTAAAAATTGAAAGTGCGGCGACGGCGATCTTCTGAATGAACGGTTCGGGCATTCGCGGATAGTAAATTGCGCAAATAGCGGTCGGTTTCTTTAGGCTCAACACGGTTTGCAACATTTCCCGGTAATTAGATTCAAAGGCGTTTGCAACATCACCTAACTTGTCTAAAACCTCTGCGCTTGATGAGGCTTTCTGCTGCAAGATGCCGGCGTTTAAGATAGCGTTGTTTCCGCCCGCGCTAACAAATAAATGTGTCGCGTCGTCGGGAACTTCAAGAGTTTGCTGGCGCACATCTTCAACAAGGCTTCCGTCAACGGCGCGAAGCGTCGCTTTCCATTCGTCAGGCATTTCCTGTCGAATATGCGAAACGACATCAAAGCCGCCGCTAACATAAGAATGTGAATCAGGAGTTGAAAAATTCCGACGTTGAAAACAAAGGGCTTACGCTATCGGGTTTGTGTCCGCAGCTAAAATGGTGCCCGTATGTTGTTGATTTTCCAAGACCGATTTCAACTCCTGATTCGCATAAGACTTGTTATCAAAAATTGAGTCGCCAAGTAAAACAATGTGTTTCATAAATTGACCGTATTAAATTCAAGCGAAGATGCTCGCCTATGATTAAACCGCTTCAGATTGAGACGTAAAGTTAAACGCCTTCAACTTAAGCGCAGGCAACAACGCCGCGCTTGAGCCTTGCGCTTCCGAGCTTCCGACGCGCTCAGGGCGTCCGATCATTTCGACGTCGCCCGGCGCGAGCATCTGAATCACGCTTTGATTGAAACGGAAATTGCGCACCGGATAGGCGATCTTGCCATTCTCGATGAACCACACGCCGTCGCGCGTCAGTCCCGTGACGAGCGCCGTGCGCGGATCGACCGAGCGGATGTACCAGAAGCGACTAAGAAGAAGCCCGCGCGATGTGGCACGGATCATCTCTTCGACGGACGCACCTGCGGCCGCGCTCTCCATGATGTTGTTGACGGGGCCTGCCGTTGGCTGTACACCCTTCTGACTTGCCCAGAAGCGCGAGTAAGTGAGATTTTCTAATACGCCGTTTCTGACAAGATAGATTTTCTGCGAGGGCAGACCGCCCTGCGCCGATTGCGATCCGGGCAATTCCGCATTCTGTGGATCGCTATAGACGTTAAGGCGCTCGTCGAAAATCTTTTCGCCCATTTTTGTTTTCCCGCCCATCGCGGAGAACGGGCTGCGACCCTCTTCGGCGCTGCGCGCGTCGAAACTGAAGGCGAAGAACGAAAGCAAGTCAGCGACCGCCTGCGGTTCTAAGATCACGGGATAGACGCCCGGCTCAATCGTGCGCGGGTTGCGCGAGTTCAACGCTTTTTGGATCGCTTCGCGGGCGATGCGCGTTGCGTCAAGCCGCCGCACGTCATAGTGATTGCGCAGGAAGTAGCCGGAGCCGTCGCCTGCGAGCGTGCGCGCCGTGAGTCCGAGGC
>JACDAW010000323.1 GCA_013695245.1 Pyrinomonadaceae bacterium
TTTCATAATTCCCTTCACCGGAAACTTTGCCGATCACATAACCGGATGGATCAATCAAGATTTGCGTCGGCCACGCGCTCACGGTGTAGCTGCGCCAGATCGCAAAATCGGCGTCGTTAACAACCGGATGTTCGATCTCGTAGCGCAGGATGATGCGGCGAATATTATCTGACTCTTTTTCGTTTTCAAACTTGGCGGAGTGAACGCCGATCGCAACTAGATTGTTCGGGTACTTGGCTTCGAGTCTCTTAAGGTCGGGGATAATGTGGATGCAGTTGATGCAGCCATAAGTCCAGAAGTCGAGCAGCACGATTTTGCCGCGCAGGGCTTGCAAGGAAAGCGGCTTGTCGGTGTTAAGCCAACTGCGTCCGCCCGTGAGTTCCGGCGCGCGCACGCGACCCTGTTGCCTGACGGACATGCTCGTTAAGCCTTTCTGTAAAAAGGAAGAAGACGCTTGCGGAAACGCGCTCATTGCAACGGCGACCGACAGCGCAAATGATGTCAACATGCGCACGAACAATGATTTCAACACCGGAAGAACCTCGCTTGTTTTGTTTTGAACCGTTTCTTTGATGCGCGGCGACGCTTTTGTGATTGCTCCGGCGGCGAAGATGATGAATTAAGAGCGATATCTGCAACGCTCTTTATCATCGTAAGCGTTAGTGCCATGCGTTCGAAATCAAACGTTGACAGTAGTAATGTCATCTGCTAGAACCAGATAGCGTCTGGTTTCCTTCCGGGCGCGGCGTCGCTTCTCGATTCGTGCGACTTTACAATATAAATGTCGTATCCCGACTAAAATTCAACTCCGTCGTTTTCAATTCCTTCGCTCTTCCACTTCCTATGGAAGAAAACAGCTTCGACCCAATCGCCATTCTGCCGCGAACGCTCGGACTCTCCGAAGAGGTTGAGCGCGAACGCCGGGCACTGCTTGTGTTACGCGCGGGCGCGCATCTCATTGGCGTATTTGCCGACGAAGCGCGCAGCGTCAGCGAAGATTGCAAACTCACTTCCTTGCCCTACGCGCCGCCAACTGTGCTCGGTGTTGCCTGCATTCGTGGTCGTATGCACACGGTTCTTGACCCGGCGCTACTGCTTCGCGCGCCTGACGACAAGCATGAAAAACCGGGTCGTCCTTCTTCGCAAATTTACTTTATAGCTATTAATGGCGACGAACAACTTGCGCTTAAGGTTGATGAAGTGCGCGGCGTGATCGAGCTTCTGCCTGAAGACGTGCTGCCGCTTGACCACGCGGGTCGTGTCGTTCAAGGAGTAATTCAAAACGAAAACAACCTCATTGTGGTGCTCAATCAAGCAGAGCTATTTGACGCCGCGATGCAAGGCTCAGAGCGACGGCGGAAGCGAACTTAATCCAGCCGCGCGTGAGAGCTTCTTTCCAGTTTGTCGCCTGCCACTCTTTTTATGTCATTATTGGAAGCCACACAGCAACAGGTCACGGGCACGTCCTTAGGCGCGCCGCAGGATATGCCGCGACAAATGCAGTTGCTTGGCGATAGCGATTGGCAAACGCGCCGCGCGGCATCGTTTGCGATTGCGGCTGCCGTGCGCGCGGACGAACTCCCCGCAGGTGAACTTGACGCGCTTGTCGGCGAGTTGATCGAAGCCGTCGGCGACGGGGTAAACGCCGGACGACGCGCGGCGGCTCTTGCGACGCTTGAAACTCTCGCCGACCGCGCTCTGCCTCTCGTCGCGCGTGAACTTGCAAGCGCGTCGCCGTCTGTGCGCGTCGCGCTGGCGAGCGTCGTCGGTGCGGCCGGTGGCGACAAAGCTGTCGAGGCGCTGGCCGCGCTCGCAAACGATTCGGATGCGAACGCGGCCGCGGCCGCCATCATCGCGCTCGGACGCACACGTTCTTCGCAAGCGACGCCGATCTTACTTCGTTGCTTGAAGCATCAAGCTGAAAACGAATGGTTGCGTTTCGCTGCGATCATCGCGCTCGGCGAACTCGGCGACGAACAATCCGTTCGCGCCCTCGAACCTCTTTTGAACGAATTGGCGACGGAGGAAACTGCCGCCACCGCTTTAGCCGAGCACGCGACTTTGGCGTCCGCGCAAGCCCTCGCCAATCACTTGCGCCGTCCCGATGGCACGCTCAGTTTGCCTGTTTTACAAGCCCTCACGTCGCTCATCGCAAACCCACCCGCCGGGCTTCCCTCGTTTCTCGGCGCACGCATTCACCGCGAAGCGCGTCGTCTATTCCACACGCTTGTTGACGCAAAACTTTTCAATGAACTCACGCCGCTCACCCAAAGTTCCGACCCCGCGCTCGCCAACGCCGCCACGACCGCGCTCGGCTGGACGGACGACGCGCGCGCCGTCCAACCCCTTGCTCATGCGCTCGCGCATCCGGCAACGCTGCTTGCGGCGCGCTCCGCCCTCGCACATCTCGCGCGCGACGAGCGATGCTTGCAAGCCATCTTAGCGCTCGATCCGAATCTCTTGCCGCGCCTCGAACTCGCCTGCGCGCTCGCCGCCTCCGAGAGCACTCCGGTGGTTGCCCACGCCGCCATTCAACTTTGCTTACAAGCAACCGACGCGAATCTCTCGGAAGCAAGCACGCGGGCATTAACGCAAAACTGCGTGTGGCTGCGTCATCACGCGCATGAGCTTTCCAGTGAGGCGCGCGCGCGACTAATGCGCGATTTAACTTCTTTGCTTGAAAGCGCGCACCGCGCTTCCCTACCGCTCGCTGAACTGTCCGCAACGCTTGGAGCGCTCGCGGCCACCTCATCGCCGCGTCCTTCCGTCGAACACTGCTTGCGTTTTCTGTCTGCCAGAGATGAAACACTTACGACGCTTGCGCGGCTCGCATTTCTCGATGCTTTCGATGCGCAGCTTGCCGCTGAAGAGGCCACACGGTTGCGGCGCCATGCGAGTGCGTCGGTGCGCGAAGCCGCGATCAACGTTTTCGCCCGGCATGTGCGTTCGGAAGATAAGAACGAGATCACGTCGCTTGTGCTTCACTTAACGGATGAGGCAGTAAGCGTTCGCCGCGCGGCCGTGCGTGCATTGCGAACGTTCGACTTTGCATCTCATGAGCCTGTTCGCCGTCTGCTTTTCGCTGCGCTCGCCGATGAAGACATCTGGGTGCGGGCGGAAACGCTCACCACGCTCGGCACGCTTTTCGGGAGCGAACCGGAAATTCGTAATATCCTGCGCGAGAATCTTAACGCGCCGCACCCTCTCTGCCGCGTCGCGGCGGCGGAAGCCTTAGCCACTTATTCGCAACAGCTCGCGGAAGAAGATTGGCGCGCGCTTCGCTTAATGGCGCGACGCGACACGCAACCTGAGGCGCGACGCACGGCGGTGCTCGCTTTTCGCCACGCGCCGCCGTCGCGCTTAACTTTCGCTGTCGCGCGCCGCGCGCTACGCGATGCGTGGACGGTGCGTCGCGCGGCCATCGAACTTCTCGCGGGTCACACAAATCCGGCAACTTCACAATTGCTGCTCGATGTCGCTTCGGATGACTCGGATGATGAGGAACATTCGCCGGTGCGCGGTGCGGCGCTACGTGCGCTTGCAGCGCGGCAATCGTTGGACGCGCTCAAACTAGCTTGCGACTTTTTAAGTTCCGGCGACGCGGAACTCGTCGAAGACGCTTATACGGCGCTCAAGCTGCTGTGCCGCACCTTTCGCTCCGACTTGCCGCGCATGTGCACCGCTCATTCGCCGCGCGCTGCCGCTACCGCATCCTTTATTTGTGATTACGAAGAGCAAGCAACCCATCCGCCTTCTTGATCTATGCTTTCGCCAAACGACCCAGCAAGTTTTCCAGAAATCTACAACGCGACTCGCCCGGCGATGGGCGAGGAGACTTTCCTGCGCCTGCGCGATCTGATCTACCGCGCATCGGGGATGCACTTCGAGCGGCACTCGCAAAGCTCTTTAGCAA